>JAQVIE010000072.1 GCA_028695895.1 Methanospirillum sp.
AATGAGTATATCTGGATTCCAGTTCAGCAATGGATTGTGGGATAAAAACATCTGATCTTTTGTTCATTTTTAACTTTATTTCCCACGATCTTTCAGGATTTAACCTAATGGCATTCTCATAACTTCTGATTCCTTCTGTATAAAGATCCTGGTTTTTCAGATTTTTATCTGCCGGTAATCCTGCTGTCGGGATGGTTAAAAGTGCGAAGATTACATCTCCTCTTTTCTCCCAAACAAGAGGATCTGTTGAATCCTGCTCAAGTGAATTTGTATACATGTCAAGGGCCTGGGTATATTTACTCTGATCAAGTGCCGCGTCTCCGGATAAGGCAAATTCAACCGCAGTTTGTGGAGTTATCAGGTTTATCTTTTTATAAGTCAGATCTGATTCATCATTACGGTACAGAGCTTTGGAAAGGCGTGCCTTTCGAAGTAAGTAGTCTAAATTTTCAGGGTCATACTCTAATGCCTCATCCAATGATGCAAGTGTCTCTTCCAATTTTCCTAATTTATGAAGATTTAATGCTTTTTTACCATAATATTCAGCATTAAACGGAGACCGAATAATCAGATGATCATAAAGAGAGACACAGGTATCATATCTGCCAAAAATTGAAGAGATATCTATCAAAAGATGAGTAAAGTTTTTTCGTAAATCAGATGTGTTCTCTCTTATATCATCAGGTAATATATTTTCAATCCCTTCCAGTAAAAGAACAGGAGTGATTATTGAAAACAAAATAAAAATAATCAGAATGACTATTGGTATTGTAATTAATCTCATAGTAACATCAGAATATTCTTTATTTAAGTCCCGGTGATTATACTAAAAATAATCTAAACCTGTCTGAATATTAATACACATCATGTTTCTGCTCCTTATGATATAAATTAAAGCTTCATCGTTATACCAGTCAGTTAAAAATTCACATAAATTTATGGATACCGGTGTTTACATCGGCAGCCTTATAGGTAAAGTAAACAGATCAAATCTTGCTGAAAAAGCATGAGTGTTGCTTTTATGGTAAAAATTTCAACAGAGAAGGGCGGTGTATGAAGCTAATGCAATATTTGAAGAAAAAAATAATTTTTCTTTCTTTTTTAACAGGATGTATAACATTAGTTTTTCTTTTATCAGTCCCAGTCTTTTCAGAAAAGATTATCACCAACGAAGGACAGGGTAACTACCTTCCGGTTTATGATTCGGTTAATTACAAGATCCAGGATACCATCCAGAAGGAGAAAACCAGTGGAAGAAAATTTTTTGTTTCACGGCCTTTTGGTTACCTGGAATGCACAGAAGATACTCATGCCAACCTCTCAATTAAAAAAACATATATCGACAGGGTTGCCAGGGATAAAGCCTACATCAGGGGAGAAATTAAAAACCTTGATGATAAAACCATAGATGTCATTGTCCTGACATTTAATCTTTATAATGCTGACGGAGATCAGATAGGCAATGCATATGCAACGGTTGACTATCTTGAACCAAAAAAGATATGGAAATTCTCAACCGAGCCTATTACCCATTCTGACTTTAAATTTGAACGTTATGGTTCGGTCTTTATTGGTGCTTATAATTAAAATTTAAAGGTATAATGAACGTAACTTTTTAGTTACTTTCTCCACCTGCAAAACAGATGTTCCTATATATGACTCCGGGTCAAGAAGTTTTTCAATCTCCGATGCCGGGATAATACTGGTCACTTCCGGAGTCTTTGAGAGAAGAACTGAAAGCGGTTGTTTTGTTGCCAGTGCTTCCATACTCTTTTCTCTGATAATTTCGTGAGCTTTCTGGCGTTCCATCCCTTTTTTCGTAAGTTCTATCATGACAGATTCAGCCATGTTAATACCATGAAGCATTGCAAGATTTTGTTTTATCCGGTCTTCTTTCAGGTTTAATCCTTCAAGAACTGAAATCATAATTTTTAGGATATGATCAGTTAGTATGGTAGCTTCAGGGAATAAAATCCGTTCCGGCGATGAATTAGTAAGGTCACGCTCATCCCAGAGTGTATTATTCTGGAACGCCGGTTCAACAGAGGAGCGGATTATGCGGGCAAGGCCACATACCTGTTCACTTTTTATTGGGTTCCTCTTATGTGGCATCGTAGAAGAACCAACCTGCCTGGCTCCGAATGCTTCTTCAACCTCTCCTATCTCTGTCCTTTGAAGTGAACGGACCTCAACTCCGATTTTATCAAGTGTAGTCGCAACATTTGCCAGAAAACAGAAATATTCTGCGTAACGGTCACGCTGGATAATCTGGTTTGATACATCAACAGATGAGATCTTTAAAAAATTCATCATCTGCTCCTGTATCTCCATTCCTTTCTCACCAAGAGCTGCCTGTGTTCCGACTGCGCCAGTTAGCTGCCCTACACAGACCCTGGGTCTCATCTGTTCAAGTCTCTCTATATGTCGTCCGATTTCACTTGCCCATATAGTGAAACGAAGACCATAAGTGGTTGGAACACCGTGCTGGCCATGTGTCCTTCCAATACACACAAGAAACCGGGTTTCTTCTGCACGATCGAGGAGGATAATTAACAGCTTTTTTAACTTTTCTTCAAGGATTTTCAATGCATCACGGATCTGAAGGCCGGTGGCGGTATCAAGAATGTCATTAGAAGTCGCTCCATAGTGAATCCACCTTCCTGCCTTGCCACAAACCTCAGATACTGCACGGACAACAGCCATCATATCATGATGTATCTCATCTTCAATCTCTTTTGACCGTTGCAGGGATGCTCCATGTGCTTTTTCTTCAATTATTTTAACATCTTCAGGGGGTATCATTCCAATGGCCCCTTCCGCCTTTGCAAGAGCAACCTCTGCCTCAATAATACACCTGAACCTGTGTTCCTCACTAAAAATCTGTTTCATTTCAGGTGTGCCATATCTGAATTCTATCGGATGTATTGCCATTGTGTACCTGTTGGACTCCATGATAGTTAACCATATGAATCCATGTATTAACGAATTCAAAAAGCGGGATCTTTTATAGGCTGGAATAACTCATGTGATGGTATGATTACTGACAGGGAACGGGCAGCTTTTGAAGCAGGGATAAAACTTGGTGCATTATATCACCAATGGGTAGGAGTTCCGGTCTCCAGAGTGTCTGCATTATCCCTGGAGAAAGCAATAGAAAATGCGCACATTCAGCAACCCTATATGACTGACATTGCAGTGAGACTTGACAGGGAACTGATGGTACCAAACTCTTTCGGCTATAGTGAGTTGTCAGGACTTATGTTTGATGTGAAACTTACAGTCAGGGTGAATGAAGCCAAATGTCATGCCTGCATCGCACGGGAAGGAGAATATCCAATGATGAGAATTGAGTGGATAGATGAAGACACCAAAGTATCCAGTCCTTGATGATCATATTCACATAGATCCCAGAAATGGTAGAGGTATCGAAGCTGCAAAAGAGTTCCAAAGGGCAGGTGGAACCCATATATGTCTTGTTACAAAACCCTCCTGGTCTCATGACATTCATCCTGTTTGTGGAGAAGATTTCAAAAGGGTTTTTGATGAAACCCTGGTAATTGCAAAACAGATTCAGGAACAGACCGGTGTAGTGGTATTTCCCATTCTCGGGGTGCATCCGGCAGAGATAACAGTCATGTCTGAACGGATGAGTTATATTAATGCAGCGGAGATCATGAAGGAGGGTCTTACCCTTGCAGCCCGATATGTAAAGGAAGGAAAAGCCATAGGTCTGAAAAGCGGCCGGCCACATTATGAAACCTCAGTGGAGATAACCACCCTCTCAAACCAGGTTTTATTACATGCTTTCTCACTTGCTGCAGATGCCGAATGTGCTATTCAGATTCACGCAGAATCCGGTCCATGTGCAGATATGATTGATATGGCCTTATCCCAGGGCATGAGTCCATCTCATGTCATCAAACATTTTGGATCGCCTGACACACCCCTCATCCCTTCTCTTGTTGCAAAACATGAAGAGATCCCGTCACTATGCAGAGAGAAAAGAGAATTTACCATGGAGAGCGATTTCATGGATGAAAACAGCAGACCCGGGGCAGTAATCGGTCCGAAATCTGTGCCCCGTTTTACATTGCGACATCTGAAACAGGGAAGTATCACTGAAGATGATATGTATAGGATTCATATGCATACCCCAAACAGGGTTTATAAAATAGAGATAAATCTCTGAAGTACCTGAAAAGTTTTTCTTCTTCAAGGGCACGTAATTAACAGGATGTTACTAAGAATTCACCGTTCGACTGATAACAAGGAAGTGATCGGCCTGTGTGATCGGGAATTAATCGGACAGACCTTTTCAGAAGGTGAAATCTCCATTTCGGTCAATGAAGCTTTCTTTGGAAACCAACAGGCATCTGAAGAAGAAGTTGTACGCATTCTTATGGATGCCAATAATGTTACTATCTTTGGAAAGCGCTGTTTTGAGCTTGCAGTTTTTCATGGCATTCTGGAGCCGGACTCCTGTTGTCTTATTGACGGCATTCCTTACACAACTATCATACGAATATAAAAACGATAAATATGGACTTACAAGAGGCAATTTGCCCAAAATGTGGTGGCCCGTCACCTTCCGTAGATATCTGCGGAAAATGTCGCGCATCTGGTGTAGACTGGTTTTCATGTGAAAACCGTGTCAGACTGGTACGTTGTCCGAACTGTGACTCTATGCAGGACAATACAGGCTGGACTGATTGTGAACGATCCCGTGAAGACCTGGAATATGAAAAGGCTATGTCAGCCATTCATCTCTCTCAGGATATTCAAAATCCGGAAATATCAATTAATCTTGTAGAAAATAGTAAAAACCGTTCTTTTGCACACATCAAAATAACCGGTTCCCTCTATAACAAGCCAGTCGAAGGTGCATGTACTGTTGAAATCCTCTGGCAGCATGATTCCTGTGACCGGTGCAGCAGGTATCATGGTAATTACTGGCAGGGACTTGTTCAACTCAGGGCTGACGGCAGAAAAACTACTAATGAAGAGCAGGAACGGGCAAAACGAATTGCTTACCAGACCGAAGAAGAGTTACAACTGCTTGGTGACCGGTTGTCCTTTGTTACAAGGATGGAAGAGGGACGTGAAGGTCTTGATATCATTGTCGGGACACAGACCCTGGGAGAGCAGATATCAAGATATATCACGAAGCGGATGGGTGGAAAATACACACTTCATCCCACTCTTATAGGTGAAAAAGAAGGAAGGAGGCTTTACCGGATTACCTATGCAATCCGCCTCCCAAGGTATACAAAGGGAGATGTCATTTATATCAGGAATACTTATGGCGAGATCCTGGGTGCAGAAGGAAAGACTATAAGTTACCTGGATCTCGTTTCAGGGATTCCAAGAACCGTGCCAGAATCCACTACAGCAAGATACATAGGATCAGTAAAAGATGGAATTCCAATGCTGGTAATTTACCAGGATGGGGAGACACTGGGCTTGATGAATGAAGAAACAGGGACGACAGAGGAAGTTCCTGTTCAGTAATGGCGTAATATCATATCAGGCAAACAGGTACATATCATTCGTGATAATGACCGTGTAATTGTAGTCTGACATTTATGAATGTCCGGGAAATTCCCTGCCGGGATCTAAAAAAAGTCCTTCAGAAACCATGGGTTGACATCAGCCGAAGACCATGGATATCCGGAGATACTGCTTATGTTCCTGTACGGGAAGGATATCCGTATACCCAGGCCCTGCCTGAGAGGCGGAGAAAAGGTAGAGGGTACCAGAAGATTGGATCTATCATTGCTTTCCATGGTGAAAAACCAGATGAAGAGGTTATTTCTGAAATAATTAACCGCCACAACCCTGAAACCGTTATCTGGTACCGGGGGCACAGGGGGGTTATGCGGATTCCTGATATCAATGTCCTTTATGGGGAGATCTCTGATACCATTCACAAAGAGTCAGGTATTTTATACCATCTCAACCCTGCAGCCGTGATGTTCTCCCAGGGAAACATGGAAGAGAAAAGAAGAGTGGCTGGTCTTGTAAAACCAGGGGAGAGGATTTGTGACATGTTTGCCGGTATCGGATACTTTACTTTGCCAATGGCAAAAGCAGGAGGATTTGTTCATGCAATGGAGATAAATCCTGATGCAGTTTATTATCTTCAAAAAAATATCAGGGCAAATAATCTGACTTCCCAGATTATAGTCTCACCCGGGGACTGCAGGGATCATATCACCGGAATATATGATCGTATCCACATGGGCTATTATGATGCAAAACAGTTTCTGCCTGTCGCTTTGCAGCATGTCAGGTCAGGCACAATAATTCATGTTCATGGTATTGGATATAATACCAGAGAGATAAGAGAACACCTGATGACAAAAGGGGTTACAGCAGCCTTAACTCACAGGGTTATCAAAAAAATAGGTCCGGGAAAAGTCCATACCGTAACCGACGTGGTGATAACATGAGCCTTTATGGAAAAACAATTCTCATCGGGGTTACAGGAAGTATCGCAGCTGTAGAGACCGTCCGCCTTATTCATGCCCTAAAAAGAAAAAGGGCTGAAGTTCAGCCGGTGATGAGTCAGGCGGCATGTAAAATTATCCAT
>JAQVIE010000073.1 GCA_028695895.1 Methanospirillum sp.
CTCAATGAAGAGAAGGTAAAAAATATTAATGACTGGAGTTTATATGCAGAATCTATTGCAGATCTCCGGATAGATTTAAATAATTACGTAAAAGCTATCCACAAAGTTCGGGAGACAGGAGAGAGTTTTTATCAGGGGGTGATTTCCCTTATTGGTTTACGGGATATTGAGCATATTTCACTCTCATGGCCGCCGTTATCAGAAATAAACAAGGAAACTCTTGAAGATATCAGAACATTCCTTCATGATTTCCGGATTATTACAGAACAGATCGTTCATCCTGTTGATAATATATGGAGACCTGCCCGGTGCTCTGAATGGTCAGTTCGATGGAAAAGCACGGTAGATAAAACACTTCAGGAACTGGAAAAAATTATCCAGGATCTTGACGGCCTTTTTCCAATTCTTTCTGAATTACTTGGATTTAATCCAGTAAATGTACCAAGAAACAGGTTACAGGAATTTAAGAGTATCATAGATCTCATAAAAAAGACCAGATACCATGTCCCTGAAGAATTACTAAAATTTCTGAAGAATCCATCAGGGCTGAAAGATATCAGGAGGTTTATTGAACTTGCTACAAAAAAGGAAGAATTACATGCATCCATATCAAAAAAATATCATGAAGATATCTTTTCTCATGATTTTTCTGAAATTATTTTAAAAAATAAGCAAATTTCCAATGCCTGGTTTTTAAAACGAAAAACACTTACCTGGGAGATAATTAAGGAAGTTCGTCCTTTTTGCAAAGAGGATGTCAGAATTGAAGAGATTATAAAAGATATCCATAGAATTCAGGAATATAAAAAACTTCAATCAGAATTTTCACGGATTTTAAAAGTTGTAAAGCCAGTTATCGGTTCATACCTGACTGATGAGGAAGAAAACCGGGAGACATTGAAAAATCTCCTTGAAAATGCTGAAAAATTAAAAAATCTTGCAACAAGCCTGGTTTCAGATCCAGAAGAATATTCAGTTATTGTAACTGCATGGAGTTCATTAACCCGTCTTCTTACTTTGGATTCAGGTGAAAATGAGAATACCATCGAAAAATTCAATCAGTATGAGCGGTTACTAATCGAATGGGAGGGCGGGATAAGAAAGCTTTCCTGTTTATTACAGTTTGATCCTGATACAATATGGACGGAAAACTCTGTACACGAGTATTTACACCAGCAATTAGAAACAATCCAGGCATGGCAAAAAGAGACGACAAAGCTTAAGGGCTGGTGCCAGTGGAATCGTGTAAGGATGAAAGCCGCTCAAATGGAATTATTACCTGTTCTCCAGCATTATGAAGATGGTACTTCCGATCCGCAGAGTATTGAAGTTCTCATTTACCGAAGTTTTTACCACTGGTGGGTTGATGGGATTCGCGAGGAGGATGAGGTATTAAAACAGTTCTATCGTCCAAAATTTGAGGATTTGATAGAGAAGTTTACTGACCTGGATAAAATATATGCATCAATGACCAGGGATGAAATTAAAGCACGTCTTTTTGCAAGTCTGCCAAAAGGAACAGAGGGAGAGGAGTCTCTTGAACTGGGGATACTCAGACACCAGATTCAGCTTCAACGAAGACATATGCCGGTCAGAACTCTTTTTAAAAATATCCAGAATATATTATTAAAATTTAAACCCTGCTTCCTCATGAGCCCGATATCAGTAGCCCAGTATCTTGATCCTGAATATATTAGCTTTGACCTCGTGGTTTTTGACGAAGCTTCACAGATTCCAGTCTCTGATGCAATTGGAACTATTGCAAGAGGAAGAGCAACGATAATCGTAGGAGATCCAAAACAGCTTCCGCCAACAAATATCTTTCAGAGAATAAATGATGGGCCAGAAGATGACTATGTAACAACACCGGCAGAACTTGACAGTATCCTGGATGAATGCATTGCATCAAATATTCCAGAGATGTATCTGGAATGGCATTATAGAAGTCAGCATGAAAGTCTTATTGCATTTAGCAATTATCACTTTTATAATAACAATCTTCGTACCTTCCCTTCGCCTTATGCAAGAGCTGCAATCTCTCTTGTGAATTCAGAAGGCATATTTGATTCAGGATATACCAGAACAAACAAGGCGGAGGCTGAGGCAGTAGTTAAAGAGATATTAAAGAGGCTTTCAGACCCTGTCTCTTCTTCAGACTCAATTGGTATAATCACCTTTAATGAAAGGCAGCAGGATCTTATCCAGACATTATTAGAGAGGGAACGACTAAATAATCCAAAACTTGAGATCCATTTTGATGATTCCCGCTCTGATGCAGTATTTATTAAAAACCTGGAGAATGTTCAAGGTGATGAACGTGACGTTATCTTATTCTCCGTAAGTTACGGGCCTGACAAGTTTGGGAAGGTGTCTTTAAACTTTGGCCCCCTGAACAGGGATGGAGGGGAGAGACGACTTAATGTTGCAATTACCAGGGCAAAAAAAGAGATTGTTGTTTTTTCATCTTTAAGACCTGAACATATCGATCTTTCAAGAACCCGGAAAACCGGTGTTAAATTATTAAAATCATTCCTGGAATATGCAGAAAAAGGACCAAAAGCCATCGCTGAAGCCTGTCGGAAAGATGAACGGACCTATATTTCTTCAATTGAACAGGAAATAAGAGAGGCTTTATCAGAAAAAGGGTACACTGTTCAATTCCAGGTGGGATGTGGAGGATACCTGATTGATATAGCAGTCAGGGATCCTGATGTTTTAGGCAGGTTTATCCTTGGAATTCTTTGTGACGGGTTGTACTATCAAAAGGCAAAAACAGCACGGGACCGGGATATACTGACTACATATGTTCTAAACCAACTTGGATGGAAGATACATCGTATATGGGCTACTGACTGGTGGGATGATAAGGAAAATGAAATTTTGAGGATAGTAAAGCTTATTGAGCTTGCAAGGAGTGAGTATTCTCCAAAAACCATGTTCTATAGTCAGGAAGATGAAAGTGAGAAAGATGCGGAAAACTATGAAGAAGAACCGGAGGATATATTCCTTTCAGAAGTTTTATTCCAGCCGGTGGTTCGCTATCCTGAAATCTCATATGTTGCATATATGAATAATGACATACTTGGAACAAAAGAAGATTTTCTCAGTGGTTCACATGACAAAGAGATAATCCGAGTCTTAATGGATATTGTTGAGACAGAAGGTCCAATTACAAGAGACCTTTGTTTTGACAGGCTTCGCTTCCATTGGCAGATAAACCGAAAGACTCCAAAGATTAAACAGAAGTTTGAGTCGATAATTAACACCCTGCTATTTCACCAGGAGATTGATGGCGATAAAATATTTTTCTGGCCTGACCACAGAAGTTTTTCAGAGTATGTAACATACCGCTCACATGGTCCTGAAGATCCCTATAGACGGAAAATGGATGATATCTCTTACCAGGAGATCTCCAATGCAGTCATTCATTTTGTGAAAAAAAACGGACAGATGACTGTTTCAGATATCTGTCAAAGAGTTGGTTACCTGTTTGGGATGAAACGACTGACTCCCATGGCAGAGCACAGAATAATGAAAGGAATTGATCTGTTGCTCGAACGATGTGAAGCAGAAAAATCTGAAGATGTGATATTTAGTCATCCAACTGATAAAAGGTAATGGATTAATGAAAAAATCAGGAGAGAGAATAGTAAATAAACCGCAATTTATTTCTCCTCTTCTGGAATATTAATACTATGAGACGATGGATTATTCTGTTCTTTCTTCTGTTTGTTATTTTAAACCCCTCTCATGCAGAGGAGAATACTATTGTTTCTTCTAATCAGAATTTAACTCCCCCGGCTGAGATGTATTCTGCTCTTGAAGGAATAATTGAAGAGATCTATGACGAATTTGCAGTAATCGGGAGTGAAAACCAGGTAAGTGCAAAATCCCTCCAGGATACAGGTATATCCGGGGATGAAGCAAACTCAGTTCTGCTTGCAAAAATCAGCAATATTACCCATGGTAACTCCTCGCTGATTGTCTCCCCTGAAAATATCATCACCGCAGCAGCTCCTGCCGGGTATGAAGACCTTATCGGAACTGATCTCAGCCATCAGCCTGAAACAAGGTTTGCAAATGAGAAAAAAGAGCCTGTCATAAGTAATCTTTTCTATCTTGAAGAGGGATTTTATGGAATTTCCGTCAGTTATCCGGTATTTTCAAAAGAAGATGAATACCTTGGATATACTGATGTCACAATTCGCCCTGAAGAGTTAATCAGAACTGTTATCTCTCCCTTTATGGAAGATACCGGATATGAAGTCATGATTGTCCAGACTGACGGGATGATAATTTATGATGAGGATGAGATTGAGATTGGAAAAAACACCCTGACCGACCCTGTCTATGATACATCGGAGATGAAAAGTTCATCTGAGACTCTCCTGGAAAATGAGACTGGAGTTATCTCCCAATATACCTTCTGGGATAAAAACTGGAGAAAACAGGTCTCCCGACAGGCAATCTGGGATACCCTTTTCCTTGATAACCAGGAATGGCGGGTTGTAATAATTAGAAACCTTGAAGCAGACGGGGAGGAACTTAATGTCACTCTTGAAGATAACTAAAAACCCTCGATTTTTTGAATGAGTATATAGAGAGTATTTATGCTCAAAAATCCTCAAAGGGGGGTTAATAGCTATTCACTCTTGACTGATCTGACAAGCTTTGTAAATAATTATGCTTACATGTCATGCAGAGGAAACAGAAAAAAAGGTGGTTAAGGTGGTTATTGACTTTAATGACTTATGCATACATTAAGAAGGTTCAGAAGAAAATTACTAAAGATGAATATCTACACAACTTCTTTTCACCCTGAGAGACCAGATGAACCGGTTCCCTGGTACGAGGTAGTCGGAGATGAGATTTTTACAACCTTATATCACCCGACTCATCCACAGGAACCTGCTTCATGGTTTGTGATTCGGGATAGCAAGATATTTACTTCAGACGATCATCCCACAAATCCTGGTGAACAAACTGCATGGTTTGAAATAAATAAGAACCTTATTTACCCATCAGAAGACCATCCGACTCATCCGGATAATGATCTGCCCTGGTTTGAAATCAGGGAAATCTGATATAAAAATTCATTAAATTTTTTTCTGTTTAATAACAGATTACCTTTACAAAAAAGATGGGATAATAATTTAGAGGATAATTAATATCCCCTGATTTCTGACCTGACTTTTTCAAGGTTTTCAATCCGCTTTTCAAGGGCCGGGTGTGTTGAGAAAAGCCCTGCAAGGGTTTTACCAGAGAGAGCCGGAATAATATAGAATGCATTTGCTCCTTCAGCAGCAACTTTTGCTTCAGGTGGAAGACGATCCATTTTTCCACTGATCTTCTGAAGAGCCGAGATAAGTGCATCCGGATTGCTTGTTATATATGCTGCGCCTCTGTCGGCTGCAAATTCCCTGTATCTTGAGAGAGCCATCATCAGAAGTGTTGCAATAACCCATACAACAGCTGCAACAATACCTGCAATTATCCATGCACCCCCCTGTTCACGGTTACTGAATATTGAGGCAAACAGGAAGTTGTTCATTATCATGGATGCGATCATGGCAACAAAGCTTGCAACCGTCATGGTAAGGATATCCCTGTTCTTTACATGGGAGAGTTCATGTGCAAGAACCGCTTCAAGTTCATCACGGTTTAAGGTCTGCATGATGGAATCTGTAACTGCCACAACTGCATGATTCGGGCTTCTGCCGGTTGCAAACGCATTTGGCATTGGTGAATGCATGACAGCAATCCTTGGCTTTGGAAGTTCTGCTTCCATGCACAGTTTCTCAATCATCCGGTGAAGATCCGGAGCTTCATCATATTCAACAATTTTTGAACCGGTGGTCATGAGTACCAGTCTGTCGGAGAAGAAGTACTGGACAAAGCCCATAACGACTGCTATCAGGATAATAAATCCGGATGGCAGACCAAGGGCCCAAAGAACACCCATGAATACAAGATATACGAGTAAGAGCAGGGCCCATGTCAGGAGGATTCGTCCTGTCAGGCCTGCATCACGTTTCCACTTCATATCGGTCTTAGGTACTTTTATCTCAGAGGATAAAGAGTTATACCACCAGGATATGCATTACTGGTTGAACAAAAGAAGAAAGGATTTATTCAGGGATCAGACATCGCTCTCATAACCGCTTCTTCAGGACTATCACAGGCAATTACTCCTGGAATATTCCAAGTTGAGATCCCAAATACAGGTATTCCAAGTAAAAGTGCATATGCAATTTCAGAAAGTGTCCCGTATTCTCCTCCGATAGCAATGACCACATCAGCTGATCCGGCAAGAATAATATTACGTGCATTATCCATCCGGGTTTTAATTATTATAGTCAGATAGGGGTTTCCTTCCGAGCCTGGAACAATGCCAACTACTATTCCCCCGGCATTATAAGCACCAAGACATGATGCTTCCATGACTCCTCCCCTCCCCCCTGAGAGAAGAATTGCACCATTTCTGGCAAGAAGCATACCTACTTGTTCTGCATGCATCAGTTCCTGCCCTTCTGCCCTGGACCCACCGATGACAGCAACCTGTCTTCCTGGTTTTCTTTCATCGGTTA
>JAQVIE010000074.1 GCA_028695895.1 Methanospirillum sp.
GGTTGAACTCAGGCTGACTGGCTCGGGTGATCTTATTGAATTTTCAAAGATCCTGATGCGACTCGCAAAACCGACAATTGTTGCCGGAAATAAGGCAGATCTCGCCCCACCTGAACTGCTTGCAAAGGTGAAGGGTTCAGGTGCTATTCTGACTTCAGGAGCTGCAGAGCTGGCTCTCAGGACCGCTGCTTCTTCCCAGATGATAGTCTACCATCCAGGAGATGCATCATTCTCCATTCCTGATGAAGGAAAGCTAAGCTCCGCACAGAAAGCCGGACTTTTGAAGATGAAAGAGTACATGGATGCACAAGGCGGGACAGGTGTTCAGGACATAATCAACAAGGCGGTCTTTGAACTGCTTGACATGATTGTCCTTTATCCGGTTGAGGATGAGACCCACCTTACAGACGGGCAGGGGAGAGTTCTTCCTGATGCCTTCCTGATGAAGAAAGGTTCAACCCCCCGTGATTTAGCATACCAGGTGCATTCAGATATCGGAAAAGGGTTTTTATACGCCATTGATGCAAAAACAAAGATGCGTATCAAGGAGAATGCAGTCTTAAAAGATGGCGACATTATAAAAATCGTAAGTACTGCAAAATAAATCCTTAAATTTTTATACTAAAGAACTAATATAATGGATTAAGTATGGGCGGTAAGGTATATCAGGCCCAGGTTCTGAAGAATTTTTTTGACACAATCACTGGTACCGACAGGAATCTGACCAGAATATACATGTGTGTCATCAGCCTTGCCAAGCTTCGCGGTGAAGATGTGGAGACGATAGGCCACCTGGTTGAGCAGCTAAGACAGAGTAAAGTAAAAAAAGAGCTCTCCATTGATGTGCTTGATTATATGTGTGAGATTGCATCAGATCTTGAAATTACTGCTGTAAAAACTGCATTTGGCGTAAAAGAGATCTCGGATGTAATCCATGACTTTGATTCGGTAAGCCTGGACAGCCTTTAATCTTTTTTTATTCTCCCTGTTCTGTCATACTCTTAAATGTCTGAAAATCCTAAATACCCGATATGAAGGTCTGTATAATGTGTGGAGGCGAAGGAACACGTCTTCGTCCGCTAACTTTTGAACGCCCGAAACCATGCATTTCAATCGTCAACAAACCTTCAATTGAGCACTTGGTTTCACATCTTTCAAATCTGGGATTTCATGATATAATAATCACAGTCGGGTACAAAAGCGATGCAATTGAGCAGGCCCTTGGGGATGGTGCCCTTTTTGGTGCTACTATAAGTTATGTATATGAAGAAATAAAACTTGGAACCGCGGGAAGTGTGAAAAATGCCAGGCACCTGCTTGGCGAGAAGCCTTTTTTGGTTGTTGGTGGAGACCATTTAACCGATATAAACCTTCTTGAGTTCTATCGTGACCATATCAGGCAATCTCCCATCATCACAATCGGTCTTATAAGTGTAGATGATCCTTTCGAGTATGGCATTGCAGAAATAGATGTAGAAAACCATATCCGCCGGTTTGCTGAAAAACCAGGTCCTGGAGAGATCTTCTCCAACCTTGCCTCAACCGGGATGTATGTCTGCTCCCCAGATATTTTTGACTTTATCCCTGATGGAACCAAGTTTGATTTTGCAAAAAACCTTTTCCCGCTTCTCATGGAAAAAGGTAAGATACTTGACGGGTGGCTTGCCCGTGGAAACTGGTCTGATGTCGGAAGTCCGACATCTCTCAGACTTGCTGAAAAATGGAAACTGCAGGAGATGAGTTATGCGAGCATCTCCGGTGACATTGATATTAAGAGTGCTCATATCCAGGGCCCGGTTGACTTTGGAGGATCTATTTACGTAGGCCGCAACAGCCGGATCATCGGGCCGGTTGCAATTGGAAGTGGAACATCAATCGGTGATAATGTCCTCATCGGCCCATATACATCAATAGGGAAGAACTGTGTTGTCCGCAGCAATGTGCGGATCTTATCCTCGTCTTTTTATAACCGCGTGGTCATCGGACAGGGAACGTCAGTTTCAGGAACGATTGTAGATAATGATGCAATGATAGGCGACTCATGCAGTATTGAACATGGATCGGTGATTGGACCCAGAACTGTAATCAGGAACAAGGTAACAATTCATTCAAATACCCGTATATGGCCTGACATGGTGATTCCTGATGGGACGACGGTGACTGAACATATGCTTAATGACACTTATGATACCCGGTGCGAAGGATCCTGATAGTCAGGAATTACGGTCCCCATCGCCCCATACCGGTGTGTGCCGGCTATAAGGGGATGACGGGCATAATCCATTATCAGGATATCATCGATGGATTTAAGATTCAGGGCTTTGGCTGTTCTTTCAAGACCAAGCTCGATATTTTCCCTGATCTCGATAATATATGCTTCAAGTATCTTGATTCCAAGCCTGCGTGCAGCAACCGAACGGTGATGGCCATCCACCAGTAAATGACGGCCAGGTTTTTTTATCACAATAACCGGTTCTGCAAGACCTTTTTTTATCTCATAGATACGGCCTTCCAGTTCATCCATGTAGATTCTGGACTGGGTCGGGAGGAGTGTGTTAACCTGAACCGGTCCTTTTGTAAGGTACGGCTTTATATCATGCAGCCTCTCGATTGTGTCCATCAGTTTGTAGACCTTCTCAGGTGAGACATGTTCAATCTGCGACCTTACAACGTCGGTATTGGAGATAATCCCAAGCAGTTCATTCTTTTCATTTACAACCGGCAGCTTTTGAATGCCAGAGCGAATTATTACCCGTGCAACGTCACTGATAGCCATCTCAGGGTCAGCCACGATTAGGTGGTGGCTCATTATCTCCCTGACCGGTGTATCAGGATGGACGAACAAAAGATCCCGTGCTGCAATATATCCTACCACGATGTTTCCGTCTACAACAGGAAAACCGTCATGAGAGGTATTCCTGATAACCTGGATAACCTCTCGCGCGGTACCCGTCATAGGAACGGTATCCACATCGGTGGTCATATAATCACGAACCCTCTTTTTTTCCATACGAATCTACTCACCTTTTGCAGGTATGAACCCATCGTTCCCATGTACTTGTAATTTTCAGACACTTACCCTTTCAATTACCAGTTGAATCCTTTATCTTCAGGCAGGGTTCACGTAATAAGAATGAAAGGATTCCGCCACCAGCCCTCAGAGAAAAAAGAAGAGATGAACTGGACGAAAATTGGAATCGTTACAGTTTGTATTCTGATGGCTGTCTTCATGATAGTATCAATGTTTGGCATGTCATGGCTGAACATCTTCACGCAGGCAAAGCCTGGGAACAATGCACTGGTTGATTTCACCTTCCGTGACGCGCAGGACCGTCCGATTGTGACCAGCGTCCTTTCTGTCATCACCAAGGCACAAGATCCGTCAATCATGACCTTTAAAGCTAACTCTCTTTCTGTCAGGGTGAATGTTCCCTCAGGTGAAGATCTTATCCCGATTCAGGTAGTAAACCCGTATAATGAATACGGGGTGATGGAGTTTGGTCTTTTTGGCCAGGAAGTTGACATGATCAGCAATTCAATCACCGGGATGGGCGTTGGTGATTCAAAAGTACTGACTTACCCGTATGCAGGACAGATGTCCAGGCTTATGACAATGGAACAGTTCATGAATATCACAGGTGAGTCTTTTGCAAATGTCCAGATAGGAGACCAGGTTCCCCTGGCCTTTATTGACCAGCCTCAGATCCCAATGGATGATGCAACACCGTCGTCATATATCAGAATTGCAAATGTTGTTGACAGGGACGAAACCAACATTACCTTAAATTATGGATATCCAAAGGTAGAGATAACTCTGACAAAACTGACTACGTCATAACCGGTAGGCATATACCCGCTTAATCCGGTTTGCCAATTCATATTTTCCTTTTCTTCTTTGGGTCATCCCGTTTCTAAGGCAGATATGATCAATTCTGGCCCTTACACGGTCAATTGACACAATCTCATCCACGGTAAACCGGTCATCACCGTCACAGGCAACATATATCGGGATAGTTTTTTTCCCGTCATGAACAGATATCCGGACAATTACCTCATCAATTGCCCTTGACCAGATTGTATTAATTTCTTCGGCAACGGCCTTTTCAATACGTTTATCTCCTACCTCAAGGGACATAATCTCTACACCTGCCCCCTCCCCGTCATCCCGTTCAGCTACGATATAGTCACCAACTCTGACCACCTCCCCTTTCATAAGCTCAGCCTTTCCAACGTAAGATTCAGCTTCTCTGCTCACGATGGTCTTGACATATACCGGTTCAGGCTCAGGAGGCAATGGCCTTCTGGAGGTCAGGCCGCAGACAGTACAGCAGAGGATAAGATCGCGTGATTCACTCAGAACTTTCTGTTCTGTCTCTTCTTTACATGTGGCACAATATGCATCTACCAGATCCATTGATTACAAATGGAAGAGAGTGTGTAAATACATGGTCAGGGAAGAGGAATATCTCATCGCTCACGGACATCAGAATATAACTGCAACTCATCACACAACCTTTGAGATAACAAAAGAAGAAGAACTTTCCTTGGCAGGAAGTTGTATCATCGCAGTTGGATCCAGCAAGGGGGCGCTTGATCTCAGCCGTAGTTTTCGCGATGCATTACAACAACCCGGATGCCGGCTATATACGACTCTGACCTGTGGCCCGCATGAAGTCTGCATAAAATCCCAGGGAGACCCGGACCTTACACTGGAACATCCGGCTGACCTGGTATGGCGGAGGTCATCATTCACCTGTGATCGGACCATTGGGATATATACTGACTTCACAGCACAAAATCTGCCACGTGATATGATCCATATGCTGGCAGGAGGAGCTGAACTGAATGTTCTGCTGGTTGCTGAATATCCCTGACAGGCAGGATAATACTCAACTCATACCGTTTTTTCTAAAAGAATGCTTAGTTTTTGAGTGATCTGTTTTGTAGTTATTATGCATATTTTGAGATAAACTCTGCAGCACATCGGTTATTCCAGGATAATGTGGAAGGCAATATAAATATCATTGAAACAAACGTGTATTATAATTTTAGACTGGAGGATTAATCACATGGATAAAATGGGACTTGGTATGTTAATCATCGGCATCCTGCTTGTTATCGGTGGAGCTTATGGTATCTGGTATTTTCTGCCTGATGTTATCGAGGTCATCAAAGGTGCAATTGGCATTGTAGCCCTGCTCATTGGTATTATGCTTGCCGGAATAGGGTTTATCCTTGTCAAAGATTAGAAAATAAAAGAATGCAGATACTCTCTGTGAATATACTCTTTTTTTTACAAACGCCTGATTATGTATATCTCAACCGGGATCTCGTGCCTGTCCCTGGAATGAAATCTGAATGTTCTGGGAATGGTAAGACCTGCCTCGATTGAAGCGATTATTTCTCCCCTGCCCCTGATATAGCTTGAAATGAAAGGGCCGGACCCTGCATTGAAGATCCCGTAAATAGTCACTGCCTTTTGTAATGCCAGATCAATAAACGGCCGGTCTGCATGCTCTGCCTGTGCCCCGAAAGGAGGATTCATGATAACAGTATCACAATTCGGAACAAGTGTCAGGGCCTCTTCACTGGTAACATCAGTCCTTATAAACCTGATATTGCATCCAAGATCCCTGGCATTTGCCCCGGCTATCCTTATTGCTTCAACATCATCCTCAACCGCTGTCACTTCAGCTCCAAGGAAAGCAGCACCAATTGCCAGGATACCAGTCCCGGATCCAAGGTCCAGCACAGTGCAACCGGAAATATCTCCTGCCATCATGGCCATATGGACAAGCCTTGCAGCAAGTGGTGCCGGCGTCTGGTACTGTTCCCGTTCTGCTGATGGATTATCAAAACCTGATACACGCTCAAGAAGCATCTCCAGCTGCCTGAGCTTCATATTATCTCATCAACCTCATAATCATCAAAATCCCTGACACCACAGAGTATCTCAAACTCCCCTGGCGTGAGCACCGGGACTGAGAACCTGACCTGGTCATCGTATGCGAGCCGTGGACAGGCGGTGTTAACGTAACAGGGAAAACCCAGGTTTAACAATTGGTCAGGAGTAACCTCTCCAATCACTATCTGATATGCCTTATCAGAAAGACTGCAGAGATGGTCTGCAAGCTGTGACCTGCACTGACCGGTCTTAGATGAAACGATGATGCCGTAAGAACCAGCATCTCTGGCTTTCTGGATAAGACCAAACCGCACCCTGAGTAACCGGTCAGAATCCGGCTCTTCTATTTTTCCGGTAATTGGATCGCATGCAAATACACGTGCCCTGGTTGCAATCTTAATTCCAATGGGATGAAAAAGTCCGGTCCCAAGAAAAATAATCTCTTCTGCACCGGTCTTTCTGGCTGCTTCAAAAGAACACCCCAGTACCTGACCCCTGCATGGTGTTCTGGGTGACGGACCGGCTATGACTGGTTCAATACCTTTATCCTTTAGTATTCGGGCAGCATGTGGGAGCAGGTGAACATGCTGGACTGTTGTGACAAGTCCTGCCTTCTTTCCTTTAAGCCTTGGGATGACCTCTCTAATCACCGAAATAT
>JAQVIE010000075.1 GCA_028695895.1 Methanospirillum sp.
CTGGATTTAAGGCTATTGTAAATAACCAGTTCATAACCACTATTGCACTCTGACTGATGGGAAAGAGGAGAAGAACCAGCAGGATAAGGGATATATACCAATTATAGGTTGTGAACCAGCCAAAGGAAAACTGAATCAGAACAAGGGTTATGAATACCAGACCCATGAAATACAGGGGTAAGAGATGGGAGCGAAAGATGCGTTTTATCTGTTCTGTAACAGATGGTTGGAAAGAAAGGGCTTTGAAAAAAACGTTTCTCCCATCATCTACCAGATAATATCCAAGATGAGAAGAACGGGTGTTGGTGTCAGATCCTGCCCGGCTTTGTTTAGCAAGGTCAACAGCTATTTGTGCAACCCCTTCTTCAGAAAACCCGCCTTTTTTTGCTATCTCCTCAACAACATGACGGTATCTGTCACGGGTTTCAAAGTCCATCGCTGCATATACGTCTGCAGAATCGCTTCGAAGCGTTTGCTCAACAATACTGAGTCGTTCTACGAACTCACGCCAGTCCATCGTATCCAAAAGACGAAGGCTGGTTATGCTGTTCCCAAACGACACCTGATCAGCAGCCTGAGATTGAGCCTCGGCATTTATCATCTGGTCAATGGTCAGGTTTCGTTCAGAAAGAAACTGCTCCATCCAGGTGAGAGGAAATAAAAGCGATTCAGACTGATCCTGAAGTTTTCTTGACATTTCTGCCACGAAAGCATTTGTCAGCGGAGGATCAGACCGGGCCATATCTGCGAGTACCAGGACGAGGTTTTTTGGATCCTCCCTGGCAACTCTGATCATCTTTTCTGCCCAGTAGTCTGCAGTATCACGATCATGACTGTTATCAGATATAATTACGGCAACCCGACGCAGATTTTCAATCAAAGCAAGTCTGAACATGATAGGGATTGCCCAGAGCTCACCAAGCAGCAGAGGACGAACACTCTGATATGCATCGATAAATTCAAAAAGGGTCTCAGTATCAATTCTTCCGTCACTATGAGCAATGAGCTCCTGTGCGATATGGTAGACTCGTGGATACCCTTCTAATGGCCCGTTTACCAGATGGGGAAGTTCCTTGCTGTATTCTTCAGGGAGGTGACGACGGGCGGTTCGGATATGTTCCTCAACCAGGTAAAAATTATCTAAAAGCCATTCACCAGCAGGGGCAATCGGACGGTTCCCCTCTATGATAATGGTGAGAAGATCATGGGTTTTCAGGAGAATTTTTTCGTTCTCGCTAAGCCGTGGAAGCAGCCTATCCTGTCTTTTTCTGGTATCAATTTTATATAAGCCGGCGATTTCCTTTGCATGCTGTGTCAGCTGATCTCCGCTGAAGAGTTCGTCACGTAACGGACCAGTATCATATTCTGTACTTGATTTGTTATTTGAAAAAAGGTTTATCAATGCCTTATGTATCCCCTGTTTTTTGTCTGTAAATCCCTTCTGCAAAAAAATTATGCAAAATACAGATTAGTTAAACTGGAGGTTATAGTAAATATATGTTCCGGTGAATACGGGTATAATAGGCAAAAATGACAGATACCTAATCGTATTATCGAATAAGTATAGGCGATTATCGGGTCATGAGTAATTCAGTAGAGGATTATGGGCTGGAAATCTAATCCACATTTTTTCTGGGGATGAGAAATGTAAATGTACCATGGGTTTCCCAGAGTGTAAAAATACCAGATTGGATTAGACAACTTTCGCTTTCTTCATATAACCACCCGGAATTGGTTCATCCAACCGCCATACAATACTCATTGGTCTACTCCCGGAATGTCTTTCATACCTGGCAGTCCCTAAACACAAAAACGGTTGAGATATATTCTGAATCTTGTTAAATTCCCTCACAAAGAGTAAAACAGTACTTCCTATTTCATTATGGTGAATGTATCGTTGACCAGTCGGGGATGATTCCGATGTTGTGCTCTGGGATTGCCAATGAAACAAGGTGTCATTGATGGCATAATCATGATACATAGTGGATGCTCTGAAGAATTTTTCACTCTTATTCAACGTGATAAAGAATACATCAAGTTTTTTATCTTGGAAATAAACAACACCTTCCATTTTTCCTTTAGAACTCCAGCTAACCGGTGTGTAATGACCAAGGCCTGCAAAGACCTGATCTCGTGAATAATATCCATGAAGTGATAAACCACACTCAAATCCAATATTTAGAGGTTTCTCAATAAATTGAATAGTATCTTCAAGATAATCTAATATTGATAGAAGTTCAGATACCATCCATTTTCGTTTGAATAACTCTTGAAATCCATAAAATAGGGAAGAATATCCCATTTCTTGAATCGGCTTTGAAAATATCGAGTAGTATAACATATTCAGGTTTGAGAGATACATGTTTTTTTCTCTATTATCAGAATGAATGTCTCTTGTTTGAAGAATCTCTCTGATGAACCGGATAAAAGAAATTGAATTGATATGCCCAATTTTACGGACGATTTTCTTCATCCATTTTTCGTCTTCTTGATTTACACGTTCACAGAGGCCTGCTTCTGCACAAAGACCAAGAAAACTTGATTTTGAATATAATGTGGTTAAATCCAATTGATAATACTCAAGAAATGCTTTTAAGGTAAGTTCTCTTCCGGCATCATCCTCAAAACGAGATAATTTTTCAATCAGAACATTTTTCCGGAGAAGGGAGCGTTCAATATGAGCAAGTACCGTTTCCCGTGCTACCTTTTCCAATGTGATAAAACACCCTCTGGGTAACAGATAGGTACCAGTTTTAACCTGATCAGAAAGAGATTTCGTCCCTTCAGCAGTCAATGTCCGGAATTTTGTATCAAAACGGTAATTTGAATGCTGACGTCCGACAAAATCAAGAACAGTAAGACATTCTTTTCCTTCACTAATACGAAGACCTCTTCCAAGTTGCTGAAGAAAAATCGTCATACTTTCAGTAGGTCTTAAAAAAAGAACCGTATTTACCTCCGGAATATCTACTCCTTCATTATAGAGATCGACAACAAAAATGAAGCGTATCTCTCCTTTTAATAATTGTGATTGAATAGAATTCCTTGTTTTTTTATCACTCTCTCCGGTTAAATACCCTGAAGGAATTCCAATCTCATTGAACATGTCACTCATAAAGATGGCATGTTCAACACTAACACAAAATCCAAGACCGATTATTGCATTTATATCAGTAACATATCGTTCAAGAGAAGAAACTACATGTATAGCTCTTTCACGATTTCCAGTATATTTCTCTGAAAGAGTTCGCTTATCATATCCTCCTTTCGATCAACTGACATCTTCAAGATCAATAGTATCGGTTATCCCAAAATAATGAAATGGGGCGAGAAGATTCCTATCAATAGCCTCCGGGAGCCTGATTTCTGCAGCGATTTTCCCATCAAAATAACCAAGAATATCAAGATTATCCATCCGTTCAGGTGTAGCCGTCAATCCAACGAGAATTTTCGGGTGGTAATATTGTAAGAGTGTCTGATAAGATGCTGCAGCAGCATGATGGAACTCATCTACGATAATAAAATCATAATGATCTGGTAGAGTCCGAGAATGAAATTTGGTGCTATTGAAGGTCTGAATGGAGATAAAACAATGATCTATTTGTAAAGGAATGACTCCCCGAATACAGAGATCTCCAAAGTTAGGATCTCTCATAATTACCCTGAATCGACTCATACTCTGTTTTAATATCTCTTCCCGATGGGCGACAAAAAGAAGACGTGCATGGGTATTTCCATTTCTTACAAAATTTCGAAAATCAAAGGCTGAAATGATCGTTTTACCGGTTCCTGTTGCAGCAACAATCAAATTTCGATACCGTCCATGAACTTCGCGTTCCACTAATAACTTCTCTAATATCTCTTTTTGATAGAAATACGGGGTAATGTCAAAGAGAGCTGGAAGTTCATTCTCTCCCCTGCTTCCCTTTTGTTGATTCAAAGCTTTCTCAAGTACTGGTTTATCACCGATATTATAAGGAATAAATTCAGGATTATCCCAATAACTCTCAAAGGAAACACAGATTTTTTGAAGAATATCCCCTGCATCTTTTTCAGTAAGTTTCACATTCCATTCAAGGCCACTGGTAATTGCCGGATTTGAAAGATTTGAAGATCCAACATAGGCGGATGAAAATCCGGATTCCCGATAGAAATAGTATGCCTTTGCATGGAGTCTTGTTCGTTCGGTATCATAGGAAATACGAATTTCTGTGTTTGGGAGTTGTGATAAAAATTCGATGGCCTTGAGATCGGTGGCTCCAATATAGGAGGTGGTAATTACCCGAAGTTTCCCATGTCTACAAAATTGGGAGAGTTCATCCATCAACAACCTGATACCGCTCCATTTTATAAATGAAACAAGCATGTCTATCCGGTCTGATGAAACAATTTCTGCTTTAAGTTCCTGAAGGAGACTTGGTTCATCTCGTGATCCGGTGAAAAGACTACTATGAGAAAGAGATGTTATTGGACGAAAAATTTTAGGTTTTATTTTTATTTGCTCTTTTTCCATTACTGAAAGAAGAATCTCTCCTTCAGGAGTTACTTGGCATTTTTTGAGATACTCTTCACCAGTCCAGAGTGAGAGTTGA
The DNA here is from genome assembly GCA_028695895.1 of Methanospirillum sp. Classification (GTDB taxonomy): domain Archaea; phylum Halobacteriota; class Methanomicrobia; order Methanomicrobiales; family Methanospirillaceae; genus Methanospirillum. The sequence continues at coordinate 4,593 of JAQVIE010000075.1, forward strand.
TTGATTATCTCATTACATCGTTCTATCTGATTATTGAGGGGTTCATGCTTTTCTTCTAATATTGTGAGTGATTTTTTTAGAACCGGAACAAGATAATGGGTAAGAAGAGAAGGGATATCAGCAATGTCATGAATGGGGATAGTATCATATTGTTGGTCTATTTTTTTCAGATTCTGTATGTATTGATTCATTACCTGTTCATACAGGCCTTCTGGTAATTTTTTCATGTATTAATAGAGATAACAGGTTTGTTTAATCAAAGAAGTGTTTGAATATTTTCCAAATAATACTCTTTTTTTGTCTATCATACTGAAGTATAGTTTTTATAGATATTATGGATTATGAATTGAATAGTTCATCCTTATGTAAAAGGTCAACAAGTGGCATTTTACAAAACTTCTGAGTTACTGATAGCATTAACAAGAGGGTCTAAAGATGGCATTTGAAGGAAAAAATAGGAATAACTCCTATTTTGGTTTTAAAATGCATATTTTAGTGGACAAGGACTTTTTTTTATTCGAGAATTAGCAAATATGACGGTTTCACTCCATGATAATAGAATTAATTTAATTTGAAGTGAGAAATCAAAATTGGGGATTTTAAGTAACTTTCAGATATATAAGATGATAATCTTACTGGGATTTACTCTTTAGACACTCAATTCGCCATGTTTCCAAGTCTACAATGATTTCTGGTTTTTGATTTTTCGTCTTCCATCTCTCAATAACATCATATGTCAGACCATCATCATTGTCCACAGCCCAGTCAGCAAATTCTCCGGCTTCTTCTGACATATAAACACAGATTCCACGGATTATTCCCCTGCAGTACACATGAGCATCATCAACCATTTTTCGATCGAAATATCGTTCCATCTCGTCTAAAAATGGTTCTATTTTTTCTTCCATCATTTCGTAGGAAAGTTCGCAGGGTTCTACATACCCATGCCTTGTTCTACCTGATTGTTCCCAGAGGTCATGAACATCCAGTACTGATAACGCATTACATACATCCGTACAAATTTCTTCTTCATCCACATCGGACAATAGAGTTTTTGCAATTAAAGCAGCTTTAGGAATCAGTTTCGGGTTTTCATCAAGTAAAAGTGCAAGAACTCTAAAAGCCTGGTCAGCAGTTATGGTGGAAAGAAATGAGAGATCATGCTTTTTTATCCAGATTACGGTTCTTCAAAAAATATAGGAACACTGATGTAAGTTACTGAATAATACAATCAGTAACCATGATTATTCCTCCACACAAACTACAGGAATTCAATATTATTAACCTTGATGAGGACTGGAAACTGGGAACGGTATACCTCGCATATCTCTCTCCAAAAACCCCGCAACAAGCACTTAAACTGATCTACCATGGAACCACCATGGGAGTCTCTGAAAACTGGGTGATAAACACGCGAAGAGATCTCACAAAAATGGGGTATATTATTAAGATAGACGGTGAAAATAAAAATTCTCTTTATAAATCAGACATCGTACCTGTCGCAAACTATATTCTCTCACATCAGAATTCTAAGATTTTCACACAGAAGGGTGTAGAGACATTACTCAAAAGCCTTAACATCTTCCTTAATTCCCAGTGGTTTCGAAGTTTTTTCAACGAAGAATCCTTTTTCAGTCCAATCATGTATTCGGATATGACCGTATACGGACCATATGTCAATATGTACATCACATCCCCCTCAGGTCTGAACCAAAAGATGGAAATCAAAAACCTGTCTCAACGGCTTTCTCATTTACTCTATGATATCGGGTACTACAGCCATAACATTAGATATGATATGTTCAATACGTCCCTAAAAAGATTTAATATCCATGAATCTGATACCGAATTACTGGAGGAGATTACCTCACTGGAGGATTTTGATCTCATTCTTCAGAATAACAAAGAAAATATCCCTTCAGATCGGCTTATCTTAATCTGTTCGGCAATTAAAAAGATCACCAAAGC
>JAQVIE010000076.1 GCA_028695895.1 Methanospirillum sp.
GCCCCTCCAAACTGGGTATATGTCTGCATATGATCGCCCAGTTTTTTTGCAAGGGTCTCCACGTCGATGGGTTCATCATAGGTTACCCTGTTTATCTGGGCCTCAACTCTTGCCCGGTCAACAAGTGCACGTGCATCGCCAACAAGTCCTGATGATGCAACCCCGATGTGTTCATCAATCCTGAATATCTTCTCGATAGAATTTGCCTCAAGAAGGCGGGAGTTTATTCGCTTGTCAACGATCAGGACAACGCCTTCATGGCATTTTATTCCGACTGCTGTAGTGCCGCGTTTGACTGCCTCCCTGGCATATTCAACCTGGTATAATCTCCCATCCGGGCTGAAAACAGTTATAGCACGATCATATGCGGCCTGGTTATTATTCATCATAGTACAGGTCCTCAGTGTCTTCTTTTGTTATGTACCGTGGTATCTCATGATAAATTCCCTTTTCTTTAAGATCTATTCTTCCCTGCATGTAAACAACCACGTCACAGGTGATACCGGATACCACGGCTTTTCCGTCTCTTTTGTCTGTGCATGGCTGGATTTTCTCCCTGAGTGTTCTGATGGTTCCTGATGTTCTGATGGGGCGTACCCCTGCAGGAATCTCCTGGATAAGGGATATTGCAGAAAGAGCAGTTTCAAGGTAATGTTCTGTGCCGCGCCTGCATCTGATAATTACAAAAGAGCCTTCCACCTTCATGACAGATGGCCAGACTTGTGCAGCGATACTGTCACCGTACAGGCTCATGACCGATTCTGCAATGGCTTTGTAAAGATCGCGTGGTTCAAAGGTTAAACCCGGGGTAATAACTGCCAGGATATACCTGAAATTTTCACGCATTGAGGGGCGGAGACGCATTTAAACCTCCATAACCGGATCTGTTCGGTTTTTAATCTGGTATATGCTATCAAGGGACTTTTTCAATACATCATCTTCTTTCCAAACAAGTGAAAGCAGGCGGATCATTTCACGCGGACTTTTAAGGTGGGTTATATCAGAGGCATGACTGGATAGCACGAGTGGGAATTCATACCTGTTTTGGAGTGTAAGAATTTCTTCATATTTTCGTATGACCTTCTGCCTCGCGACATTACGTAGTTCAACAAGGGGCCGTACTGAAATATCCACCCCGATCTCCCGCTCGGCTGCAAGCTGGGCACAGTACCGGTCAAATCCGTCTTTGGGTGTTGTGTGCACGTCTGTGAGGACATGAACTCCAGGAGTTGTAAGAACGCTCCGGTTATACCTGGCGTCTCCTGCCTGGACATATACCAGCTCGTTCTTTTGCAGAGTTTTTCCGGCTTCCCTGCCAAGGAGTCTTGCAGGAATACGTGTCAGGTACCTGGCTGTCCAGACTTCTGGATCATAAGTTTTGTTCTCCGATGAAATCCCGGCAGCAACAAATCCTGTAAAACCTAAATCATGAAGATCCAGTGTATACCTGGCTATACTGACTGTTCCGGAAGGGAAAGGGAAAATACAACCGTCAAAGACATGCATTCAAAAAAATTATTTGGCCCGGTTTGCATTAGCCCGGACAGAAGGACGACATTTTTCAGTTCCTGTCCCGCGTCTTCGCATACCACGACCTTTTACGCCGGCACTGGTCAGTCCACGCTCACTCCGGCCCCGGTGCCCTGGTTTTGAGATCCAGTTCAGGGTTTTATCATTGATGATGGACGGATGATGCGGGTCAAGAAGGATTACTTCATACCATTTGTTGTGTCCGTCTTCACCAACCCAGTAAGAGTTCAGCACTTCCATGTTCGGGTACTTCCTGCAGACGCGCTCTTCAGCGATCCTCTGGATGCTCTTCCCCATGGTTTTGCGCCTCATTCCCATGTGGGCAGTACGACGTCCACGGACGTACCTGGATGCCCGGCGGCCTCCCCGACGTACCTTTGCCCTGACAACAACTATACCCTGTTTTGCCTTGTATCCAAGTGCCCGGGCACGGTCTATCCGTGTAGGTCTGTGGACACGGACAACACTTCCTTCACGGCGCCAAATCTGCATCCTTTCCCAAAGGAGAGCTTTGACTCCGGTTTCTGCAGGGACTTTCCATGCGTCCCTGACATATGCATACATAGATTTTGTCATGCAGTTCACCAGGTTCAGCCTGAAATCAGGCTACATTCCTTACGGGACTGATCCCGAAAGTCCATTACAGGTCAATCAGACAGGATATATACCTGCTCTTGATGTCAGTCCTGGCTGGGTCTCCTGGCTGTCTCAAGGACAGTGTTTAAATTTCCTGTTTAATTTTTTCAAGCACCCTGATATCTGATATGCCAGTTACCGGATACTGACCTTTTTCATCCTTTTCCGCTGATTTTACCATGTCCCAGATGGTGAGAAGGGCTGTGCTGGCTCCTACAAGTGCCTCCATCTCAACCCCGGTCTTTCCGGAAGAAATGACGGTAACATTAGTTGTGATTCCGGTTTCTGTGTAATCAAAGATGACATCAATCCCATGTACCGGGATCGCATGACACATCGGGATGAGTCTTGGCGTATCTTTTATAGCAAGTGTTGCTGCCACCCTGGCAGTCGCAAGTACATTTCCTTTCACGACTGTGCCGTCACGGATGGCAGCCAAAGTGTCCGTGCGGAGGGTTATGGTTCCTGTAGCAACCGCTTTACGGTAGACTTCCCCTTTTGCGGAGACATCAACCATTCTGGCACGGTCATCATCAAGATGGGTAAATACTGGCATTATTCTCTCTCAGGTGTTTTCCTGAACAATACTTGAGGTACTGCCGAAAGCAGGTCACTGGCCGTCATCCCATAGCCATATGTACGGGTTACAAGCTCGCCAGCGCGCCCTGTTACCCAGGCTCCTGTGCATGCCGCCTCAAATGCAGGATTTGTAACCATCAGGGCAGTGCAGATACCGGCAAGTACATCACCAGTTCCGCCAGTCGTCATCGCAGATGTGCCGGTCTGGTTAAATCTCACTCTTGTTCCGTCAGATATGATATCTACCCGGCCTTTAAGGAGGACTGTCCCAGAAATTCCTGAAGATTTTATTGCACGTGCCTGTTCTGCCGGTGTCCCTCCCGCATCCTTTCCTGACAATCGTGCAAATTCTCCTGCATGGGGGGTATAAAGTGACTCTATTGCAACCGGTAGGGGTTTTCTAAGTGCATCGGCGTCAAAGACTCCTTTTTTGATGTATGGTGCAATTTCTGTGATGACTTCATGGGATTCTGAACCAAGGCCGGGACCGCAGAGGACGACATCTGCCTGTTCACATAAGGGAATGATGATCTCAAGGTCTTCACAGGTGATTTTGTCACCGGTTACAGGGACATGTATGAGATCAGGCTCAGGCAGGCAGCAGGGACTTATTACCCGGACGATGTCTGCACCAGCCCTTAGTGCTGCAAGACCGGCAAGGTATGGTGCTCCCTGGTACGGGCCTCCACCGATTACAAGAATGTTACCACCTACTCCCTTGTGACTTGAAGGACTTCTCTCCTGCAGGATGAGAAGGTCACCAGGGCCTGTCCCTATCTCTGCAAGAAGTGGAATTCCTATACCGCAGGTGATTGCTTCATCGGTTTTTGCCCGGTGAAATGCACAGACCTTGTCCGGACGGATGCCAGGCGAAGGCAGGTCTGCAGAGAGGACTGGTGCAGAGGAGTTATTTGCAAGTTCAATGCAGGTCTGTAATGGTTCCCTGGCAGGGCCTGCTCCCCCGGTTCCAAGAAGGGCGTCGATGATAAGGTCTGTGTTCTGGAAGATCTCTTTGTTATGGTTGAGATCATCCCTGCATCGGAATGGAATTGTGCAGACTTTGCATCCTGCAAGACGGTGAAGCTGGGTTTTTGTTCCTTCTGTCTGTCTTCCGGAGTTATACCAGAGGACCATGACATCTGCTTCTCCTGAAAGATGTCTGGCGGCCACCATTCCGTCACCACCATTGTTCCCGCTTCCGCACAGGATGAGGATTCTATCTTTTTGGTATTTTCGTGCCACCATCGAAAGTCCGGTCCCGGCAGATTCCATGAGTTCAAGTCCGCTTATGCCAAGTGCCTGTGCGTTACAATCAACCCGTCTCATCTCTTCAGGAGAGATAAGGCCCTGAATGACAAATTCGTCATATTGTGCCAGGTTATTTGGAAATGGCCTGTCCTGCCTCATACTGGTCATGATAATCTGACTCCTGCTCCTGCTTTCATTCCAACTCCTGCTCTCCTGTATATATCTCCCTCTACATCCCTCTTTTTCTTGATGTCAGCCCAATAGTACCTGAATGAGTTTTTTGGAGGATATCAGGGCTGCTGCTGATGCGGTCCGTTCATGTGGGGAGGTTTCGGTAATCTCCCATATTGATGCGGATGGGATAAGCAGCGAGGCTATACTGGCTATGGCTCTTAGCCGGGAGGGTATCCATGTCTCCACAACCTTTGTCCGCCAGCTTGATCCTCTGACTCTGGACCAGATACCAGATGATTCTTCCCTGAAGATTTTTTCTGATCTTGGTTCAGGTCAGCAGCAGATGCTCATGGAAAAGGGGCTGGATCCCTCAAAGACAATAATAATAGATCATCATGTCAGCCAGCCTGTAGATAGCAAGGACCCGTTTATTGAGGTGAACTGCCTGAATCATGGTCATGAAAAGATGAGTGCGGCCGGTGTCTCGTACCTTGTTGCCAGGGAACTTGATTCAATTAATACTGATCTTGCAAAGCTTGCAATCATTGGAAATATTGGTGACATGATGGACCGGGAACATCTTCGCCTTATTGGTCCGGCCAGGGAGATTCTTCAGGATGGTATCCGTCATGGCACGGTTGAACTCTGGGAGCGTGATCTAAATATCTATGGGATTTCTACCCGTCCATTGCCACAGTCACTTGCATATTCTGATGACATGGAGATTCCCGGAGTCAGCAGGGATATTGATGGTGCAGGGAAATTTCTTGAAAGGATAGGTATTGTCCCGTTAAAACCCAACAAGTGGCCGGTCTGGGAGAATCTCTTGTTTGACCAGAAGCAACAGGTCTGCTCTGCGGTTATTGAACAGATGGTGGCCCATGGAAAGGATACCAGCCGTCTCTTTTCAGATCATTACCTATTCCCTGACGAGGATAAGTATCATGCACCTTTAAGGAATGCTTCAGAGTTTGCAACCATGCTTAACTCATGCGGCCGGTGGCAGAGGCCTTAGCTTGGAGGGGCTATCTGTCGCGGTGACAGGGTAGTGGCCTACCGTGAGGCAGCGCACATGCTTCGGAATCACCGGAGCAAGATAAGGGAAGTGATGATATATATCACCGATACTGGTGTAAGTGAACTCTCCCACATGCTTCACATTCATGTTGGAGGTCGTTTCCCTGATACTATTGTGGGGATTGGTGCTGGGATGGCCCTTTCAAGGCTTAACCCTGAAAAACCGATCCTTATCATGTGCGAAGACTCCCTTGATCCGTCGATGACAAAGATATCCATGAGAACCAGGCCGGAGGTTGTGAGCAGGGGGGTTGATCTCCAGCTGGCACTTGCCCAGGCATGCGAGGGTCGCGAGGGTTGTTCAGGTGGAGGGCACAGGATCGCCGCAGGGGCCTTTATCCCCCGTGATCATGAGCGTGCATTTATCGAAGATGTGAACCGAATATTAGCACAGCAATATGCTCAGTCGTGTCAGGACCATCGCTGATCTCCAGTTTGGCAGGGGTATTGGTAATCAGTTGTTTCCAGATTCCTGCAGGTTTATCACATCCCGAAGAGGAGGAGTCCGTCAGGTTCTTCTTGACGGGAGACGTCTTGCAACTCTTCGTGCCCATGACGGGCGTCTGACTCTTGGTCTTGCCGGTGGCAGGCGTCTTTGTGAGGCCCTTCCTGGTTCAGAAGGAAAGGTGGAGGTTCTTTCGGATGTGATGTCCTTTATCGCTGCCGGAAAAAATCTTTTCTGCAGGCATGTGGTCAGGGCCTGTCCTGGTATTCATGCCGGTGATGAAGTTATCATAACTGACAGGGATGGCAGGTTTATCGCAGTTGGTGAGGCTGTTCTTTCAGGTGCAGAGATGATGGTGTTTGAGACAGGGATGGCGGTGTCGGTCAGGCACGGCATACAAAAAGAGGAATAATAATGATACCTGGAATGAATCCCCGCAAAATGAAACAGATGATGAAACAACTTGGGATGGATATCAAGCCTATTGAGGATGTGCAGGAGATAGTCATTACCACTTCTTCAGGCCGGTACGTGTTTGACCAGGCAGAGGTTGCGGTTATGAAGATGCAGGGAGTAGTGACCTGGCAGATTACTGGTGAACCAAGGTTTGAAGAGGCTGCTACTGTTATCCCTGACGAGGACGTGGAGCTTGTGGCCGGGCAGGCGAATGTTTCGGCTGAAGCTGCAAAGGCGGCCCTTCTTGAGACGAAGGGTGATATTGCCGAGGCTATCTTACGCCTGTCTTCATGATTGCAGATGGTGACCGGGTTATCCTCTCTGGCAGGGGGAAGGCGTACTTT
>JAQVIE010000077.1 GCA_028695895.1 Methanospirillum sp.
TCTATAGCGAACTGATGGCAGGAAATCCGGTAAGGTCAGGTGATTTGATGATCTATCCTGAAATGGTGATGACAGAGACAGAAAAGCGGATTTGTGTTCCGCAGAGGGAGGGCAGATGAAGTCAATCGTAGAAGAAGCGTTAAACAGGGCTAAATCAGAACAACAGACCCCACAGAACAATAGTGACCTTGATGCAGTTCTCCGGACGATGACAACCCGGATATCGGTGATCGGGTGTGGGGGAGCTGGATCTAATACCGTTACCAGGATGATGGACGAGGGAATAGAAGGCACTACATTATTTGCTGTTAATACGGATGCCATGCACCTGGCAACTGTCAAAGCTGATCACCGGATATTAATTGGCAGGCAGCGGACCCGTGGTCTTGGTGCAGGGTCGTACCCTCAGGTTGGTGAAGAAGCAGCTCTTGAGAGTGAGCATGACATCCGTCGGGCTGTGGAAGATTCGGATATGGTTTTTATAACTGCAGGTCTGGGAGGGGGAACAGGGACCGGATGTGCACCGGTTGTAGCAAGGGCTGCCCATGAAGAAGGTGCCCTGACAATTGCCATCGTAACACTTCCCTTTTCATCTGAAGGAGCCATCAGGATGGAAAATGCCGAGGCAGGCCTTGAGCGTCTTCGTGATATTGCTGATACTGTAATTGTTGTACCCAATGATCGACTTATTGAGGTTGTTCCAAAATTACCCCTCTATGCCGCTTTCAAAGTTGCCGATGAGGTACTTATGCGGGCAGTTAAAGGAATAACCGAACTCATCACCGTGCCTGGACTTGTTAACCTTGATTTTGCCGATATCCGCGCAGTAATGGAAAAAGGAGGGGTAGCGATGATAGGCATGGGTGAGAGTGAAGCACAGGATAAGTCGGCAGATTCAGTCAGGAAAGCCATAAGGTCCCCTCTTCTTGACATTGATATATCATGCGCCACATCAGCTCTTGTTAATGTCACTGGCGGTCCTGATATGACCATGGCTGAGGCAGAGGGTGTCGTCGAAGAAGTTTACGCCCTTATTGACCCGGATGCCCGAATTATCTGGGGGGCACAGATAGATCCCACAATGCAGAACACAGTAAGATCTCTTCTCATCCTGACTGGTGTTCGGTCACCACAAATATATGGTAGGAATGAAAAAAATAACCCGAAATTTCAGAGGCACTTTGAGATTGATTTTCTGAAGTGATATATATGGAAATCCCCAGACTTAACATAAATTTAAACGAGGAATTATTTCGTAAATACATTCGTATCCTCAAACTGGCTCGCTTTCCCACAAGGGATGAGTTTACAAAAATCGCACTTGTTGCTGCGGCAGGTGTCGTACTTATAGGAATTATAGGGTTTGCTATCTACGAACTCTTCCTCTTACTTCCAGCCTGATAATCATGGAGAATGAACACCGTCTTACCCGCATTTTCGCGATAAAGACCACAAACCGGGCAGAACGGTCGGTCGCAGACAATATCGACAAGGCGGTGAGGGACGCGAATAATGATATTCGTGTTATGTCAGTTATTGTTCCTGATGAATTGAAAGGATACGTTCTGGTAGAAACAGATGAACCGTTGGCCAGGGTTCAGGAATTGATGGAACATGTTCCAAGTGCGCGTACGGTTCTTCCAGGAGTTACATCTCTGGAAGAAGTTGGTCACTACCTGGTACCAAAACCTGCAGTCAGTGGCATTGATGAAGGAACGATTGTTGAGCTGATCAATGGTCCGTTCAAGGGAGAAAAAGCAGTGGTTAAACGTGTGGACGCTTCTAAAGAGGAGATTACCGTGGAATTGTATGAGAGCGTTCTACCGATTCCCATTACGGTACGAGGTGACCATGTGAGGGTCATCGACCGCCGCGATGATGATTCATAAGACTTCTCTGTCACTCCCCATTGCATATTCTTTTTTATCTATCCTTCCAACCTTAATGAACCCAGATGGACATTGACTGTCCTGACTGGTGATACACAATGGCAGAAGTAGTCGAGGTACTAGTACCCGGTGGCAAAGCAACTGCTGGTCCGCCACTTGGTCCGGCACTGGGTCCCCTTGGTATCAACGTCAAGGCTGTTGTTGATGAGATTAACAAGCAAACTGCATCTTTCAATGGGATGCAGGTTCCTGTCCGTGTTGAGGTGGATGATAAGAAGAACTTCACCATCTCTGTTGGTATTCCACCCACGACAGCGCTCATCCTTAAAGAAGCAGGCGTTGAAAAAGGCTCAGGAGAGCCTAATACCAATATTGTCGGGGACGTGCCACTTGAGGCTGCAGTCACGATTGCCAAAATGAAACTTGAGAACATGCTTTCCTATGACCTTAAAAGTGCGGTCAAGGAAGTAGTTGGCACATGCACAACGCTTGGTATCACGGTTTCAGGCAAAAAGCCCAAAGATATGCTCAAAGAGATAGAATCGGGCACTCATGATGCAGTCCTCATGGGATAGAATCGATATGTAACCATAGAAGATCGTGTAACTCATCACGGTCGCATCACTATGGAGGAACCTGATGGTAGAAAAGAGCGTCCTTATTGACGCATTGAAAAAGGCAAAAGAACAGGCGCCTGAACGGAAATTCACCGAGAGTGTCGATATGACCATTAATTTGAAAAATATCGATATGTCTCAGCCGAAAAACCGTATTGATGAGATAATCCTCCTTCCCCATGGGAATGGAAGGGTAGTCAAGATTGCCGTTCTCGGTTCTGGTGACATTGTCACTCAGGCAAGAGAATCAGGTGTTGACCTCATCATGGGACCAGAAGAGATTGAGCGCCTTGGAGGTGCCCCTCGTGAAGCACGTAAAGTTGCATCCGAGCATCAGTTTTTCCTTGCAGAAACGCAGGTTATGAGTCTTGTAGGCAGATGGCTGGGTCCAAGACTTGGTCCCCGTGGCAGAATGCCGCAGCCGATTCCTTCCGGTACGGATATCCGACCGATAGTGGAACGTCTTCGGAAATCTGTCAAAGTCAGAACCAAGGACAAGATGTCATTCTCACTTAAGGTTGGAACTACCACCATGAGTGAAGAGGAAATCGCAGAAAATGTCGATGCGGTCCTCAAGCGTATTCTCTCAAAACTTGAGATGGGTGACTTTCAGGTCAGATCGGTCTATGTAAAAACTACTATGGGTCCGTCTGTGAAGGTGGAGTTATAATGGCATTGTATACCGCACACCTGCCCCAGTGGAAAGTGGATGAGATTTCAAAAATCAAGAAGCTCACCAGTGAATTCAAACTGGTTGGTCTTGTTGACATGTATGGAATCCCGGCCAGACAGGTGCAGGATATAAGAAAAAATCTTCGCGGAAAAGCCGAACTGATCATGACCCGTAACACTCTCATCGAATATGCATTTGGTGAGATTGAAGGATCTATTTCAGAGCTCTCCTCACACTTATCCGGACATTCAGCTCTCATCTTTACGAATGAAAATCCTTTCAAGCTTTACAGCATGCTTGAAAAGACAAAAACGAAGATGGCTGCCCGTCCTGGAGAGACTGCACCGGAAGATATAGTCGTTTCAAAAGGACCGACCAGTTTCCGTCCCGGTCCAATCGTCGGTGAGCTTCAACAGGCCGGCATTCCTGCAGCAATTGAGGCAGGTAAAGTTACTATCCGTGAGACAAAAACGGTGGTAAAGGCCGGACAGGAGATAAACAAAAAACTTGCAGATGCACTTGCAAAATTGGATATTAAACCGATGGATGTCGGTCTTATCCTGCAGGCAGCCTTCTATGAAGGTGGTATTTACAAGTCTGATGTACTCGCTATCGACGAGACTGCATTCTATAACAGCATCATCACTGCTGCAACCCAGGCCTTTAATTTATCAGTCAATGCTGCATATCCAACAAGAGATACCGCATCTGCACTGCTTACTAAGGCTGTACGTGAAGCACGCGGAGTTGGTGTTGAGACCGCAGTCACAAGTAGTGACATAATCGATGCCGTTATTGGAAAGGCACAGGCTCAGGCCATGGCCCTTTCAAGCGTCGTCGGATAATCAATATGCTAACAATACGAACAATCGGAAAAAGAATTTAGGTGAATTAACATGGAGTATGTATACGCTGCACTCCTTCTGCACAAGGCAGGAAAGGAGATTGACGAATCCTCTGTTCAGGCAGTACTTTCTGCCGCTGGTATCGCTGTCAACGAATCACGTGTCAAGGCACTTGTCGCATCCCTTGATGGTGTCGATATTGAAGACGCCATCAGCAAGGCTGCAGCTGCCCCTGTTGCTGGTGGAGCTGCTCCTGCAGCCGCTGCAGAAGAAGAAGCCCCGGCAGAAGACAAGAAGGCTGAAGAAGAGAGCGGAATGGCTGGGCTTGGTGCCCTATTCGGCTAAACCTCTATTTTTTTAACTAATTTACTTTTCTTAATTACTGAGACTTTGATTAAAAGTCAGTATTGAACCCGGATCTAAAACTTTTTGGATATACCAGAAAAGTAAATACCGGGATTTTTTTTAAATAATTATTCATATTTGAATTTACCACGGGGGACAATGATTTCAAACCTGGCTCCTTTACCAAATATGCCTGTTTCCTTAATATTTATACCTGTTATTGCAAGCACTTCACCAACGAAGAATAAACCAAGCCCTTTTTTCAAATCATTTCTTCTTGAAAAAAGTGATTCTTTTTGTTCATCAGGAATACCAGGTCCATTATCCTCGAATATAATAATAAGCTTATCATTGCGCAGTTCATAGTGAAGGTGAAGTTTTGTTACAATGTCTTTTCCATGAGTCGCCATGTTTATTGCCAGGTTGTAAAAAACTTTTTCAAGTAACTGGTCTGCATATATTAATATCCCTTGTATCTCTTCAATTCGTTCAATGTGAGTCATATCCAGGTGAGAGATTGCAAAAAGGTAAACCTGAAGAACATTTTGCCAGTTGGGCTGGCAATTTCCCATGTCCTGGTAATCTTTTGCGAAGTTTAGAGATTGTGTAACTTTTTTAACAATAGATTGTTCTATTTCTACTAATTCAAGAATATCAGGATCTGATATCATGTCTTTTTTAATTTCCAGGTACCCGGAAAGTGTAAAGATATAGTTTCTGATATCATCAAAGGTAATTGCATTTAATAGATTAAGTTTATTCCTGGACATCTCTAATGCTTCTTCTGCTTTTTTCTGAAATGAGATGTCACGTGCAACTGACTGGTACTCGGTAATATGTCCGGAATCTGAAAATATTCCCCTAATTGTTGTGTTTACCCATTTTTCTTCTTTTTCTGGCATGATAATTTTATTTTCTGAATATAGTATGGGTGTGGAAGATGAAAGTGAGGAGATCTGATCCAAAATTTCAGATGAAAATAAATTAATATCCGACAGATCAACTCTGTATTCCATAACATCTTCACGTTCTACCTGGAAAAATGAAAAAAATGCATCATTTCCAAAGATAATCTTTTTTTGTGGTGTGAAACGAAAAACAAGATCTGTCTGATCTTCTACAATATTCCGGTATTTTTGTTCACTTTTCCTGAGTTTTTGTTCATATATAGTGAGTGTGTTGTAACTCTTTCTCAGTTCTTCTTCATTTGTTGCAAGCTTTTCATATGCTTCATTTAAATCTTTGTTTTTTTGAATAAGTTCAAGTTCATATCTTTTCTGGTCCGTGATATCAATAAAGGCAACAAGAGTCTGGTTGTTTTCCGGTATTTTGGTTTCACTTGCCAGTATATCGCGTAATTCCCCTGTACTTTTTTTAAGTCTGATATTATTGAATTTAGGGATATTTTCATCATCTGCATATCTTTGTTTGCTAAAAGAAGTTAACTTATTCAAATCATTAAATATTGAAACATATTCTGTCCACTTTTTCTTTCCGATAATTTCTTCTCTCGAAAACCCCCAAAGTTCTTCGAATTTTTTATTTACCAGGGTTATTGAAGAGTCTTTTTCCACAAGAATCAGTGGTTCTTCTGATTGTTCGAAAAGTACCCTGTATTGTTCCTCTGAAAACCTTAGTTTTTCCCTGGCCAGTGTTAATTCTGAAATTCTTAATTCCAGATCAAGGTAAGATTCCCTGAGACTTTTTTGCATCTGTTCAATTCCACTGGCAAGAACACCAATCTCATCACCACGGTTTGTTTCATGTATTAGTGTTTCTAAATTTCCCTGGCCAATCAATGCAACAGTATTGGTAAGATTAAGTAAAGGATCTGTCAGATACTTAGATAAAATAAAGCCAAGAAGGCCTGAAAAGATTATCCCTACAATCAAGGTAGTAATTATAACCTGAATCAATCTGTAAATATATTCAAATGCTTCATATGTTGGAAGTTCTGTAATTACTGCCCAGTCAGTCCCCGCAATCCCAGTAAATGATCCAATGACCTCCTCTCCATATAGCCCGGTATAAGATGATATTTGCACCCCGGATAATTGTTCGCCTGAAATAAACCTCTGAACAGGTGGTAATGCGGTTATTAACTCTCCATATCTGTCC
>JAQVIE010000078.1 GCA_028695895.1 Methanospirillum sp.
CAGGACTTTGCTCTGCCGTTCTCCTTCTGCTTCAAGAATCATACTTTTCTTAAGACCTTCCGCCTTCAGGATAGATGAGCGTTTTTCACCATCGGCACGAAGAATTGCAGCTCTCCTCTCACGTTCTGCGGCGGTCTGTTCTGTCATGGCCTGTTTTACTGCACCGACAGGGTCAACCTCTTTTATCTCAACCCTTTCTACTTTTACGCCCCACTGGTCTGTTTCACGATCAAGAATGTCACGAAGTTTTGTATTGATACTCTCCCGGTTATACAGCACTTCATCAAGTTCCATATCACCGATGATACCACGAAGTGTTGTCTGGGCAAGGGCAACTGTTGCCATCCGGTAATTTGCAACTTCAAAATAAGCTTTTTCAGGGTCAATAACGCGGATATATACTATTGCATCAACATTTGTTGGTGAATTATCCTTTGTAATAACTTCCTGGCTTGGAACGTCCATTACCAATGTACGAAGGTCAATCTTCACCACCTGGGTGATAAGCGGGATAACCCACCTGAACCCGGGATTCATCCTTCCGATATATCTTCCAAGACGAATCTGAAGGCCCTGCTCATATGGCTGGACAATAATCACGCCACGGGCAAATATGATAAGAATTACTATTACAAGGAACAGAGTTACAAAAGTTTCAAATAATGCCATTTATTCCTCCTCTACAACAATATGCACACCCCGTGAAGAAATAACTTTTACTTTTGTTCCCTCCGGGATTATACCTGACTTTGATTTTGCACTAAATATATGACCTTCAATAGTGACTTTTCCAGACAGGGTTTCTTCATCTACAGGATTTAATACCCTGCCGGTTTTTCCAACAAGCGAATCCATGCTGGTAGTGAGGGGTTTGTCATCTCCAGGGGTCAGCCGGCTGTACATAAAGACAGTAACAACTGCAGCCAGGAGGGCGATAAAAATGCCGGCCATGATACCATACGAAGATCCAAAGATATCAATACCCAGTATTGCCAGAACACCTAAAATGAGAAGTACTGTCCCTGGAACCAGGAGGAAGAACCCTGGTGAGAAGACTTCAAGAACAAAGAACAATGCACCTGCGAGAATGATTAACCAGCCATATGAAAATTCTTCAAAAACCATATGATATTCTTGTCAGGGTGACAGAAAAAGTTGTGTATATAAGTTTGATTGCTGTAAGTCAGGCATTTCTAAGAAGAGCAAGTTTGTCCCCACGGCTGACACCCAGTTCTTCTGCTATAGGATCGCATTTCGCAGCCAGAAGGTATGCAACCGGTGGAAGGCCCTGTTCTTCACGAAGGCTTTCGTAATTTGCCATCCCCTTGGATATAATAAGTGAGCACCGGTCAAGCGCGAGTAAAAGTTCGTCAGACATGAGATCAAATCTTACCCCGTGTTCAATTCCGGCCCCGGTCGTAAGAAGCCTTGTGACCTGTTTGTCAAGGCCCAGGCGGATGGCATCTTCCATGGTTGCATCATTTAAAATGGGTTTGTCCCTGACTACCAGGGTAATACTGCTTCCATGTGCAATGAGCCATGAAATAAGCGCCTGATCAAAGACAATCTCCCCGCAATTATCAGTAAAATAAACTATTTCATTACAAAGCGGAAGAATTCTGTCTGTATCATCAACTGCAAGACCTTTGATAAATTCCTGGTTGAAGTAAGATACAAAATCTTTGCTGACCTCATGATCTTTCACCCCATAGTCAAACATGTTGCCGATCACGCTGGCAGTTACATGCTCTCTGAAGCTGGTCAGGTGTCCTGACATGGCCTTTAATATCTCAATGGAAACTTCTTCTGATACCTGTTTAAGCGCATAAAAAGGGTCATAATTTTGAAGCCACTGGTACATGGCACGATGCAGTGCAGATGCTATCATCGGATGAGTCCATGGGGTTTTATGTAAAAACCGGATTAATTCATCTGCGTGTGCAATAATATCTGGTTTTCTCTTTAAATCGTAATTTGCCAGTTCAATTTCCAGGTCCACCCTGGAAAGGAGGCAGTCATAACAGCGTGGGTCATGTATCATGTCATTACCCGAAAAGTAAAATGGGGCCACCGAGATTCGAACTCGGGTCAGAAGACCCCCAGTCTCCTAGGATGCCAGGCTACCCTATGGCCCCGTTCCATAATATTTTCACAGATGTTACTTATGTACTTAACCATGTTGTTCTGCTTAAACTCTAAGGCAGGAAAAGGATCTCATATAAGAATAGTTACAATTACGCATAAGATCATCAGATGTCTGACTTATGGCACAACTGATACCCTCATAAGCTTAAACAACAAACCAATTAATAATAAAGCTCATTGACTATACCGAAACTATCAGCAGACAATGGGAACAGAGTATGCTAAAGGATAAGATTGCAGGAATAATTGAGAGTATCAGGCTGATTGAAGGGGTTAAACTATGTGCACTCATATCTCGTGACGGCATTCTGCTTGGCAGATACTCAGCAAGTGACTTTAACGAGGCCTGGTTTGCCGCGATGTGTGCAACACTTCTGGCCTCGGCAGAGTCTGCTGCTGTGATAGTAAAAGTTCAGTCACCTGAAATGGTAACTATCCATTCTCCGGACGGAATCTTGATAATTATGGGTGCAGGAGAGAAAATATTGATTGCAGCGCTGGTTGATCCCGCCTGGGATATGATACAGATGACCGGAATGCTTAAGGAGGTTGCTGAGGATGTGGGAGGAACGTTCTGATGTCAACAATAATGGTAATCGATGATAGTCCTTTTATCGTCGATATTTTTGTAACTATGCTGGAAAGGGGTGGTTATTCTGTTTATTCGGCAAATAGCGGTCCTGAAGGGATTGATCTTTTAAAAACCGCAACACCTGATCTAATCCTGCTTGATATTATGATGGAACCCATGGACGGTTGGGAAACCCTTGTTGCCATCAAGCAGAACTTTGAAACAAAGGATATTCCGATCATGATGTTGACGGCGAAACAACTGACTCCACAGGAGGCACAGGAATATGGAATGTATATCGATGATTATATCCTAAAACCTGTCACTCATTCCGAATTATATGCCGCAATTGAAGGAGTTATCAGCCGGCGTCAGCAGATATCTGATGACATGACCAAAGCAAAAGAAGGGGGATTTGATTCCACTCTTATCAATGAATATGGCAGGCTGGTAAAAAGCACAGAAATTACAAAAAGACTGTTAAAATTACTTTCGTCCACTTATGATCTTTCTGACCCTTCGATGAAGTTTTCGGATGATATCAACATCGCCATAAAAAACATGGAAACAAATATGAAATTTCAGGAACAGCGCCTGATACAGATCCGCGAGATCTTTTCCGGAGCTGCCTGATACCAGCTTTCCTCCTTTCCTGTTCCTGGTATAACCCACAGTATGAAGTAAGAATACGAGCTAACCTTTTTTTCTATGTTTGATCTCGTGTGCATCGGGTGTGGTGCAAGATACCGTTCCGACGCCGTGATATATACCTGTAGTAAATGCGGGCACCTTCTTGAGGTCAGGTACGACCTTGCCAATATTAATATTACCAGGAAGGAATGGTTGTCCCGCCCGATATCTGTATGGAGATATCGTGAACTGCTTCCGGTTTCAGGTGAACCTGTAACACTCAGGGAAGGAGGCACACCTCTTTATCACCTGAAACGGATCGGAGAAGAACTTGGGATTAAGGAATTATATGCAAAGCATGAAGGGATGAACCCTACCGGTTCCTTTAAAGACCGTGGTATGACTGTCGGTGTTTCAATGGCCCTCCAGCTTGGGATGAAGTCAGTGGCCTGCGCAAGTACTGGAAATACTTCAGCATCACTGGCGGCATATGGGGCAAAAGCAGGTATACCTGTTATTGTACTGCTTCCGTCCGGCAAAGTGGCACTTGGAAAGGTTGCCCAGGCATTGATGCACGGGGCTAAAGTCATCTCCATCAATGGCAATTTTGACAGGGCTCTTGAGATGGTACGTGACCTGTGTGAGAAAAAGGGAATCTACCTTTTAAATTCAGTAAATCCATACAGGCTTGAAGGGCAGAAGACCATTGGATTTGAAACAATTGATCAGCTGAATGGAGAAGTTCCGGATCGAATGGTATTGCCTGTTGGAAATGCAGGTAATATCTCTGCAGTATACAAGGGATTGCTTGAGCTTACAGATCTCGGGTTTATTGACAGGGTTCCAATGATGACTGGTATCCAGGCAGAAGGATCCCAGCCGGTTGTAAAGGCTATAAAACAGAACCTTCCTGAGATAATTCCGGAAAAATCACCTGAAACAGTGGCGACTGCCATAAGAATAGGTGCCCCGGTCAATGCAGAAAAGGTCCTTAATACAATCAGGATGAGTAAGGGTACTGCAGACTTTGTCACTGATGCAGAGATCCTTGCCATGCAGCGTGAACTTGCACAAAAAGAAGGTATCGGTGTTGAACCAGCTTCTGCTGCATCAGTTGCTGGAGTGAAGAAAATGGCAGAGGCTGGAATCATCGACCTTGACGAAAGAATTGTATGCGTGGTTACTGGTCACCTGCTAAAGGATCCTGAAACCGTAATTAACCAATGCGCTCCACCAATCGAATGCGACGCCACATTAGAATCACTGCTTGCTGCATTACAGCTCTGATACTGTGCATGATTCCGGTTGCCGGGATATCCTTCTCGGCAATGCTGGAAGATGACGGAAGTAAATATTATGCCACAGTTCAGGTCAATGATACCGACCGGTATGATCTGATTCAGCCTGGTATGCTTGGTGAACGGGTACCATTACAGGTGATTAATCTCACCGTAAAGAATGAGACTGACAGTCTTGAGCTCACTCCTGATCATGGAGTGTTGAAATTCCCAAAAGGGAATTATTCCATAACATATGAGTCAATGGTAACCTCAAATACCCTCCATCTTCTTTTTAATGAACCGGCAAATGTGTCTGTTATCCTTCCTCATCCGTTCATGGTAACAAACCCCCTGCTCACCTCCCTTCAGCCTTCAGGATCAATATTGGAAGAAGGGAATAATTCAACAAATATCTCATGGACAAAGGTTCGTTCAGCAGAATTAAGATATTATGATGAAGAACAGGAGCATTTTCTCTTTTTGTTTGCACAGTTCTGGTTAATTATCGCTGTAGTATTATTAATCCCATTTTTCCTTGGAAAAAACCATTAGCGCACATATTCATCCCTGGAGAAAGTTCCTGTTCATTAAATCCCCGAATGGTGCTTCAAATATGACTGGGACATATGCGGCACCTCATCAAATTGCACACAGGAAGTATGATCAGGCTGTCTATCATCAATGGATTAACAATGGTGAAGTAAAAATGGCAGGAAATTCCATATTTTTTTTCAAAAAAATAGTCATGATTATGTGAAATTGCGAAAAAACATCTTCAAATAATCATTTTTATTGAATTCGTAATGATTAAAAACGCCTGTATTTCCGCGCAAGCCCTAAATTGAATTAAAAATGATTTATTTCGATTATACACAGAGATCAAAAACCAGAATCTGCCGTAAATTCAAATTTCAAGGATAAATCGATATTTTTTCATTAAAAATGTTTTAAATCTTTTAAAATCAATTTTAACGTTCAAAAATGAGACTTTTCTTATTCAGGCAACTTTGTTCAGAGTAAACCTTAAATCCTCAGGGATACACGTGAATGAGTCAAAAGGAGATACACCATGATAGACATACTTGTTCCAACCAGGGAAGGAATCGCAACCGTACCAGCAAAATCAGATCAGGAGATAATGGAGGAGTTTAAATCCAGAAATGCCTGGGGTCTTTACACCAGTGTTGATCTGAGAGACTGCAACCCGGAGACTATCAGAGATGCAGGTAAGATAAGGGAATTTGTCATCCAGCTCTGTGACCTTATTAAGATGAAGAGGTTTGGAGAACCACAGATAATCAACTTTGGTCCATGTGAGCGCGTTGCAGGTTATTCCATGACCCAGCTGATAGAGACTTCACTTATTAGTGCACACTTTGCAAATGAAACCAATACAGCATACCTTGACATCTTTTCATGCAAGGAATATCCACCGCAACTCACCGCTGAATTCTGCCGGGAATTCTTTGGTGCAGATAAGATGACAGTCCACATTGCATTCCGGGACTAAAACCCTCAATAACCTTTTCTTTTATTTTACTTTAAAACCCACCGGTTTGATCACGAAAAAAAGTTATAATGCCAGAATTGCCCTGGCGACTTTCTCTCCAAATCCTCCGGCAGCAAGTGGACCGTTTGCTGTAATTACCTTTCCGTCAGTGACGATAGGTTCAGGTTTATATGTGGCACCACCTTCTCTCAGAAGTTCGATGGCGGCATCGTCATTCCACACAGTTGCCAGTTTTCCTTTTAGCACCCCTGCCTTTGCAAGAACAACTGATGAAAGACAGATGGCAGATACGATCTTTCCTTTTGAATAAAA
>JAQVIE010000001.1 GCA_028695895.1 Methanospirillum sp.
AAGTAATCCGGTTATTGTTTCTTCATCACAGAGCCCGTCACCATCTTCATCTCTGCAGAACTCTGCAAAAGTGCATTCTGATGGATCAGAACAGTCCATGATTAAAAGAATATCAGAATCGCAATTATTATCCCTGCTTTCCATGTAATTCAGACCCCACTTACCATTACATCGGATTATTGCTAAGTCAAGGATAGTACATGCACCATCATCGTCAATGTCAAGGCAATATTTGCAGTCCTGGTATGGATCACATGCAACAATTGGTCTTACCCCACTTTGTGGAAGTTCTTCATAGTAGTAGATAGTAGATTGCGGAGTTTCACTAAGCCCTCCATCAGCTGATACACTTGAAGGTATAACCGGAGAAGTCGCCGGGCCAGATTCTTGTGGCCTTGTGCTTTCTTCAGTTGTCCCGGTATATGGTTTGGTTCCTGTAATCACCGGTGTTTCGTATGATTCTGTTTCATCACAGACTCCATTCTGGTTACAATCATCACAATATCCGGATGGGCACGAGTCACAGATAATTCTGCACGGATGTTCTGCTGAAGCCGGAGTTCCTACAGATGACCCTCCTGCCGCAATAATGGGTGGGGTATCAGAAGGTGAAGAATAGGTTGGTGTGGGGGATGGAAAAGGACCGGTTTGTGTTTCTGACTGCCCTAATGCACCAGAGGATTGAACTGAATCTGCAGGGCCCATGAATGTTGCCCCGGTTTTCATATCTCTGAAAACGCCGGATTTGGGATCATAATAAAATTGTGCATATATTTTCCCTTCTTTTGTAAACTGAGTTACTAAAAACCATCCATAGGTGGGAGTGTAAAATTTTTGCAGTACATTATCGAAAAACCAGCTGGTTTGAGTAACAGGATCAAAAAATGTCCCGGATCTGGTGCCTGCATTCCAATGTGGAGGTATTATTTCACTTGCAGGAATTATGCCAGGGCCACCAGCAGGAATTGAGGGTGCTGCAGCGGCAGGTTTTGATGGGGTTCCTCCAGTCATGACAAGTGAAGTTGAACTAAATCCAAGATTACTGGAAGTGCTGCCTGAAGATGAAAAACCTCCTGAAGAAGTAGAGGAGGAAATTCCGGATGACATTGAGAACGCTGCCACACACCAGACTGTCATAAGAATAAAACATCCAATGACTATGGCGACCTGAATAATTCGTAACTTTTTCATAAAAATATCACCTTTTAAATATAATCATAAACTCTGCGTTAACTTCTCAAAAGAATTATGGCTGAATTATCAGCTCCAATTGCTCTATACATCCCTCTTCATTCTCTGTTTCCTCTGTTATCGCATTAGCAATAAATATCCCGGGAGCAACTTTTTCAGTCTGCACAGTTACTTTGTGTTCTCCGTTTTTGTCAAGAGCTGTCATCCCGTATAACCTGGTTAAGTACTGGGATTGATTATTAATTATCAGATCAATAATAGATTTACCTGTTTCTTTAACTGGTATAAATGAACCGATTGTGAACGGGCCTTCAGGTTTATCAAATACCATCTCATCATCAGTTATCAAAGGATGAGTTGCAGAATCCAATATTTTTTCTTCTTCTGTTGATATCCAGAAATAAATTTTTTCAAGTGGTTTGCCGGTAATGACAATAACAAATTTCTCATCCGGCTGATTTTTTTCAGGTTCCAGAGTCATAGATATTTCAGGATCACAAAAGCTGGTTTTATCATATATTGCATTAGTCAGAAAAGCAGTACCCATTATCTCATCACTTGTGGTTAATAAGTGAACAGATGTTTCCGGAATTGGAGTATTTAATGTTGAATTTAGTGCATATTGCTCATGAATGTTTGTTCCTTGACCTACTGTAATATAATTTTTTCTTTCTTTCATGCCGGTACTGGAATCCTTTGATATCTTTAACATTACTGAATAAGTCCCTGGAGATGAATAAATATGAACAGGATTTTGTTCAATTGAGTTTGTCCCATCTCCAAAATCCCAAAACCAGGTATTGGGTTCTCCTTTTGAAAGATCAGAGAAAGAAACAGATAATGGTGCCAGGCCCGACTGCGGCCCTCCGGTAAAATCAGCAGAAAAGGATGGCATTACCATAGGTATAATCGGCATAAAGGGATTGGCAGAAACTGAAATAATCTGGTTAAAAGTTACAGTATCTGATAAACCCCGGGCATCAAGGACAAGAAGAGTAACTGTGTATGTTCCTGGTACGGTGTAAGTATGCATTGTTCTTGGCCCATCCCCTGCATACCCGTCACCAAAATCCCAATGCCATTCAATCGGTTTTCCTTCCGATAAATCAGTAAACATAACATTTAATGGTGCAGTTCCATGTACTGGCATTATTCCGGCATCTGCTTTTATTGCTGATGTCTGCACACATAAAAGCCCTGTTATTGTAAGAAAAAGAATAATAAATTTAAGAAAAATTTTTAGATTTCCCATAATCAGCCCTCTTTGTTATCAGGTAAAGAAAAATTGATGGATAAGAATTTATAGATGCCTCTTATGGAAATAATTTGATAATATTAATTATTATTGAATTATAATGATGGATTTATTTCATTTTTATTATGCGCCCATATTGATATAAAATGCTGGAGAATGATCCCGACAAAGGCACAAATCAGCCCGCCAATTGCACCCTGTATGATATAAGTTATACCTAAATCCTGTGTAACAGGAAATTGATCCAGGTTCAGATTTGAAAGAGTATAACTCATTCCTCCAAAGGCAAGTACCCCTATTGCACTGATAAAATAAGAAAAAATCACTGCGCGTGAAAGGCTTTCATGTTCATAAAGAAAGCTGTCAATAATTGATCCAAGCGACGTCGTAATTGCAGCAAGAGTGAACCATGCAATAGCGCCCCAGAGAAAGAGGATAGCCATCGGAAATATCCCGCTTCCATCCCAATAACTGGTAAGTGCTGAAGTGCCCTCCATTACTCCTATGATGGCAAAAATTACTCCTCCAACATATGTAACAAAGGAAAATCTTCCCCTGTAAAGAGTAGACTTTAGATCAATCACTTCGCTTCTGACAATTTCATCTAATGAAAAACCTTTATATAATAAATATCCGCCGACACATCCTGCAATTACCATTGTAGCAATTTCAGGTCTGTTAACTGCATAACTTATTGCATATAGCATAAGTGTAAGTCCGGGTAATACCAGGACAATTTTTGAAATTTTTGGATCGCTTACCAGTTTTTTGATGATATAATATGTCCCTTCAAGGTTTGGTATCTGGGATACAACGACCCTCTGGATTGATGTTATGTTAATTTTACTTTGGATGATTGGAAGAATATATTCATCTTCCCCCCCGTCGGTGACAAGAATACACTGGTTACATCCAGTCTCAATTAATATTTCATCAAGTAATCGTGCAATTTTTCTGTCACCCTCGATGAATCTAAAATGGTTTCCTCCAATTACGACAACTTCTGCATCTTCTCCGTCAGCAACAAGTTTGTCATAGGTGGAAATTGCCTGAAATATTGCATTGAGATCCGAATCTTCAGGATCTGCAAGGGCAAGAAGAATTGCAGCGTCAAGGCATGCTGCTCTGCCTACAACAGGACTTTCAACACCAGCTTTAAAACCAATATCATCGTCGCGGTCGATATTGAGGACTAATGTCCTGATAAAACCCATTACAATGATATTAGTTACTTTCCTATAAATGATCTCGTTAAAAAAGAAGATGGAATTATAAAAGCTTTGAACGCTGAAGAAGAAGGAGGTCTTCAGTGGTGAGTTTTTCACCGGCTTTAAATTGTGAGAAGATCTGTTCTGCTTCTTTTCTGACTTCCTTTTGTTCTTTTGTTGATCTGACCTTTTTATTCTTCTTACGAAGACCACCAATTACCTTATCATAATCGCGGAGTTCCTTCTGGCATGCAATGAAGAGCTTATGTTCATTGTCAGCTGCTTCTTGGGCTTCTACAAATTTTTTGTGTGATTCATCTGCTTTTTCGCGGGACGAATCAGCTTTCCGGTAACACTCCACCATAAGGTCATGGTGTTTTTGAGCATCTTCTGCCAGCTGGGTAACATGGTCATGGATCTCAGAGGCCTGCCGACGAAGATCCTTTGCAAGCGCTATTTTTTCCCTTATCTCTTTGTTCTGTTCAATTTCAGCTTCCTGCTCACGAAGCTGTTCCTTCAGGGCTTTTATCTTTTCAATGAGTTCACGTTCTTTTTCTGTTGTAAATACTTCAGTCTGTTGTCTGAACTCAAGGTGTTCAATCTGTTTATGAAGTTCTTTGATACTCCGGCTTTTTATACCGCCATGTTCTTTTTTGAAAGCGTCAATATCTCCAAAAAGAACATTTGCCTGTTCATTGAGTTCATTTCTCTTATCTTTAAGATCCTGAACTTCCTTGTTGAACTGATCCCGGAGTTCTTTGTGCTTTTGAGCTTCTTCAACACATTCACGGGTCTGATTGTTCAGAGTATTTCGCTCCCTGGCAAACTGGCTTGCCTGGGCATTAAACTCATTTCTTTTATTCTTGTGATCTTCAGATCCCGAGATAGTAACTTTTCTTTTATCAATCAGTTCATTCAACATCGTTAACCAATCCTCGCATTAAAAGGCACGTTCTGGTATCCCCTACCGGTGCGAGAGATGGGACATACGTAAGAGCAATTCGTAGTATGTACAAAAAGACGTGTTAAAACGTGCAAAATCAGAGATATACAACGTTTCAGGATTCCCCTCAGGGATGCCTGCCACCTGGAAACAGTGAAGTGGCATTCATCTGTTCGACTACAGTTCTTGTTCGCTACACGATCCACGTATGTTCGACTCCCAATACCAAAAGGCTCTGAAACAAGAGACCCATCGTTCATTAAATCGCGAAGGGATCCTGTGTGACCTTCTATTATTAAGATGACAGCATCATTTTTATAATTAATGTCACACTTTTAAAAATATGAGGAGAACAGGAAAGAAAATCTTACATTCCTTTAAAAAATCTATATATCAAAATTTAAAACAAAAATTAAAAACTTCTTTTGGCGAAATAGAAAAAAAAGGAAATATCCAATATTGAGGTCTATGGCAGTTGTTTCAGGTAGTTTTACATCCAGATGATATCTGGCCCGCTGGCATAATCCATAGCTGCGGTAATGGAGTGGGATTTTATTCGCGCAATGTCGGGGGATTTAGGATAACGAATCTGCTCTTCAATTCGATCCAGTTTTTCCCTGTAGGGTTGCTTTGGCTTAGCTATGGTGTCGCCATTTTTTACTCCTGTCATAATGGCAAGGACGCGGACTTTTCCTTCCATGTCAGGTCGAATTCGGGCTCCCCAAATAACATCAGCATGTGGATCAAGCTCATAAGTAAGAGAGGAAGCAATCTCTTCAGATTCAATGAGCGTCAGATCACTTCCGCCGGTAATATGGATCAATGCCCCTGTGGCACCACGATAATCGATGTCAAGCATTGGATTGGAAAGACATTCTCTTACAACAGATTCTGCTTTATTCTGTTGTTTTGATTCTCCAACGAGCATGGTTGCCACTCCACCCTTACTCATGATAGCTCTGACATCCGCATAATCAATGTTAATGAGTGAAGGTTCTGTAATTGTTTCAGTAATTCCTTTAACTGTCTCTCCAATTAACTGGTCCATGACGGAGAAAGACTGTGCAAGAGGAAGGTTAGGAACAAAACTTTTCAACCTGTTATTATCAAGAAGAATTACAGAATCACATGCTTTTGACATGGCTTCAAGACCGTCTTCAGCCCTGATAAGTCTGGCTTTTTCTACGTCAAACGGGTAGGAAACCATGCCGACAACAATAGCTCCTTGTTCTTTTGCTATTTGCGCGACAGCTGGTGCAGATCCTGTACCGGTACCCCCTCCCATACCTGCAGTGATAAAACAGAGATCAACAGAATCAAGAAGGCTTTCCAAGGTTGGGCGAGCCATTTCCGCTGCTTTACGACCAACTTCCGGGTATCCCCCTGCGCCAAGACCTTTTGTCAGACTTTTACCAATTAGAATCCGTTTATCCGCCTGAATCATGTCCAGGTGTTGTTTATCTGTATTTATGGCAATGGTCTCAGCACCGGAGACGCCCATGTGATGAAGACGGTTAATGGTATTATTTCCGGCTCCCCCACACCCTATGATGACAATTCTTGGTTGTCCATCCATATCATCATCATAGTTTTGCGACATATTCTTGAGTTCTTTTTCTCGTTCCGCGTTAATTACTGCGGCATTGATGATACTCTGCATACTTTTATCCCCCTCACATCTAAAATGACAGTTGATCACTGTCGGCGAGCACTCTGGTTGCCCGCTTTTCGATGAGCATACGTACAGCATCCCTTATGGCTTCAGAGACGGTGGGAAACTCGCCCGCCTCTACCATCTTCTCCAGCATCAGTATCTGCTGGTCAGGCAACCGGATGGTGATTCGCTTCATACTTAAGCCTCATGATCTGACAATTGTCTGCCACATGTCTGCCAGTCGTCTGACAATAAGGTGACAACAGTCGGACACAACGAGATACAGAGAATACAATCCATAAATAGATAAAGGTTTCGTTTTATTCACAGATGAAAATAGATAGTTGTAAACAATCTGGTGTTCATGAATAGGAAAGAGCTGCCAGATGAGATACAAATCTGAACTTCGGGCCGTGCATGGAGGCAGAGGTAAATACATAACAGGAATGGATAAAGAACCTCTGGATTTCAGTGCAAATATTAACCCATATCCTCCGGAACTGGATCTTGCCATTCCTGAAGACGCACTTACCCGGTATCCTGATGATGAGTATCTTTTATTAAAGGAGACCATTGCACGCCATCACGGATGCAAACCAGAATATATCACCGTAGGTAATGGATCGGTTGAAGTCATACGGACATTATGTCACACTGTTTTGAATAATTCTATGAAATATTTTGTATCTGATCATACATTTGCTGAGTATGAATTATCAGCTCAACTTACAGGCGCGAGAAAAACTGCTGATGAAAAAGAATCCAGCCTCTCGTTCATCTGTAATCCAGATAATCCATCAGGAATATTAGTGCAAAAACAAGAGATATTATCACGTCTTTCACAATATGACATCGACCATATCCTTTGTGTCGATGAAGCTTTCATCGATCTCTCAGATCCATCCCAATCGGTCTCTGATAAACTGGAACCAGGCCTGTTTGTCCTGCGATCATTAACAAAAAGTTTTGCAATTCCTGGAATACGGTTTGGTTATGGGATAGGCGATCCTGACCTCATTGCTTCGATGGAGGTTATGCGCCCCCCCTGGACAGTGAATGCTTTTGCAGAAAAGGTTGCTATCTCTGCATTTTCAAAATACGATGATCTGGAATACTCAAGAAATATGATTACCAGGGAAAAATCCCGGTTGAAAAATATTATAGAAAATTATGGTTGGTCATGTTCCAATGGAAGTGCAAATTATCTGCTTATTGAAACTTATCATCCGTCTGAATTAATTACAAATCTATTTCTTAAATCAGGCATTCTTGTCAGGAATTGCAGTTCTTTTGATTTACCAACAAGCATACGTATAGCAATCCGGACAATTGATGAAAATAATAAATTTATTGAAGCACTGGAGAAAATATCTTCATGTTTGCATTGATAATGGCAGGAGGCAAGGCATCCAGGCTTGGAATGGGAGAAAAAGCCCTGACAAGGATACATGATAAACCGATGTTATCCTATGTCCTTAAAGCTGTAATGAAAGCCGGTCTCACTCCGGTTGTAATTGTAACTCCCCTGACTCCTTATACAACTAATTACTGTAGGATACATGACATTTTATGGATATGTACAGATGGAACCGGTTATGTCGAGGATATCTGGCAGGCGGTAGATGAATTATCCATAACTGGTTCTTTTCTTACAATCTGTGCAGACCTGCCGGGTATTACTGCAGATCATCTGAAGACAGTTCTTGAAAAATTTGAAAAATCAGGATGTCCTGCCTGTTCTGTCTGGGCACCTCATCCTAATGGAGTTTTACAGAAAGATCTTCCTGGCATTCCTGTTGGAGTGAACATCCTTGACAGTAGTTTGAGAGACAAGGAACAAGAGGAGGTGCAAATTCTTCTTCCGGATCCTGTTCTTACAATGAATGTTAATACAAAGTTAGATCTTGAAGCAGCAGAAAAAATGTTAAATCATTTGAAATCTCCCAACTTTCAACCAACTCTCTTATAGGGTTAAGATCTAACTTTTCTATATGACAGAAACCCGGGAGATAGAACTCGACGGGCACATAATTGACTCAGGGATCATGGAACATGTTCTTGATTCCATCCTTGACATGGGTGGAGATTTTGAGATCCTTGAATTTACCGTAGGTAAAAGAAAGACAGATACCAGTTATGCCAGAGTTCTTGTTATTGGAACAGATGATGAAAATCTGGATTCAATCATCAGCACTCTTCATCGGCATGGAGCACGACTTGTTGACTCTGAAGATGTCGCCCTGGTTAGAGCAGAAGGTAATCGGATCGTTCCAAAGGGATTTTATTCAACAACAAATTATCCTACCCAGATTCGAATTGGTGATGAATGGATTCATGTTGAAAACATCGAGATGGACTGCCTGATAATGGTGTCTTCCGATAAAAAAACAGCTAAAGCAATTCCAATGTCAAAACTTCAGAAAGGAGATCTTGTTGTTATTGGTGAGTATGGTGTGAAAATCAAACCACCTGAAAGATCCAGATCTCATGAAGATTTTGAATTTATGGGTGGAGTGGTCTCTTCAGAACGTCCGACTGTGACTACTATAAGAAAAATTGCGAGAGAAATAATTGATACACACAATAAGGGATTAAAAGTAGCACTTGTAGGCGGGCCGGCAATTATCCACACAGGAGCCGGAGAGGCCTGTGCATCATTATTCAGAGAAGGATATATTGACATACTTTTCGGTGGAAATGCAATAGCTACTCATGATATCGAATATAATTTATTTGAAACATCCCTGGGGATGAATATCAGCACAGGAGAACTGGTCTCTGCTGGTCATAAAAACCACCTTTATGCCATTAGTGAAA
This sequence comes from Methanospirillum sp., assembly GCA_028695895.1. GTDB lineage: Archaea > Halobacteriota > Methanomicrobia > Methanomicrobiales > Methanospirillaceae > Methanospirillum. The sequence continues at coordinate 9,069 of JAQVIE010000001.1, forward strand.
TTATGCGAGCCGGGTCGATAAAAAAAGCCGTTGATATGGGAATTTTAAAATCAGGTATCATGTATGAATGTGTAAAAAATAATATTCCTTATGTTCTTGCCGGTTCAATCAGGGATGATGGTCCACTCCCTGATGTGATAACTGATTCCATGGTTGCACAGGATGAAATGCGAAAATACATACCGGAAATAGGGATGGTTCTAATGATTGCAACCATGCTGCATTCAATTGCAGTAGGCAATTGTCTTCCGTCATACGTGATGACAGTCTGTGTTGATATCAATCCTTCAACCCTTACAAAGCTGATGGACCGTGGAACTTCTCAGGCTATCGGTGTTGTGAGCGATGCAGGAGCATTTTTCCCAATGCTTCTTGACCAGCTTCACCAATTGTAGAAAAAATAATCTTATCTGGTAAGTGGCATGGACCAGGGTTTTTCCTGATTCATAACATATTCCCATTCTTTTTTGCATTTACAGTCCATCTCCATTACTGATTTTATCAGGTCCTGGTCAGCACTAATATTATAATCCCTTATTGCATCAAGTATCATACTATCACATAAACCGCAGTTATGTGGACCTCTTACTTGTCCTCCACCTATCGGGTCACATGTTACATGAGCGTCTGATTGAGCAATTATTGAGGCAACGGTCCACAGGTAAGGCGGACGGTATGCCTGTTGCTTCCATAATGTTTCCAGATGAGTATTTTTTTGAACAGTACATGGGTTCATGGAGATTAGATCGGTTATTGGAATTATTTCTTTGATTGAACGAACCATATCGTCATATCCTTCTTTTTCAGTTAAGTACGGCGGTTTATGAAGAAGATATGTTTTGATTTTTCCACCGGTTTTATGGATTAGTTCTGCGGTTTTTTTATAACTGGAAAATGAGAGACCTTTATCTATACATTTTTCTCTAATATCATCTGATGTTGTTTCAAGACCTATAGCAACAAATATTTCTCCGTTTTCTCCATCTCCCTTTATATTTTCAACATGTCTTGATAACCGGTCTTCGTTAATGTAATCACATCTTGATTCCACTATAAGAATTCTTCCTCTGACAAGTTTTACAATCAGATTCTGAATCTCTTCCGGCACTTCCGCAGGATCGAAGAAACTTCCTGAGGTATAAATTTTTACAATCTCTGGATTATTTTTCTCAATCAGGTCTTTAACCCGGTTTACCTGTGCAGACATCAGTCGGACAAGTTCTGATTTATCAAGTCCAAAAAACCGTTCATGACGATATTGACAGATTTTACATCGATTCCAGGAACATCCTCCGGATCTTATGATTGCAGTTACACTGCTATATTGCTTATCTGATATACGATCCTGACCTGACCAGATTGCCAGTGGTTCTTCAGGGTTTTTTATAGGTCTCATAGTTATCCTGTTAGTATAGTTATTCTGGATTTGCCTGCCACAACCCGGGTTTTTGATTTAAGAATAATGGATTGCAATTAAAGTCTTTAAAATCCTGTCTTTGAATAAGTGGTTGAACAAACAGATCAATATTCATTACCCGACCAACAATATATTAGGTTCCAGAGTTCCACAATATCACCAAACTGATTAGAGGATCAATATGAATTTCCATTATGTTAAATCAGCAATGGCACTGTTTCTCTTTATACTGATATGTGCCCCGGTCAGTGCATATTATCTTTCAATTGATGCGCCTACCCAGGTTAAGGTGGGAGAGTCAATCCTTGTTTCAGGATCTACGAATACTCCCCCTCCCGATAGAATTGATATCGTTTTTTCCCATTCACTTAATGTCCCATTGGAAGTTGACAGAAAATCAATTCAAATTACGGAGAAAGGTGATACTTACTTCAATGTGACTTTTGATACTAATGGTCTTGAAAAAGGAAATTATAAGATAGAAGGCCTTTCACAATCACAAAGAGCTTTTTCAGCCGGTTCACGATCAATCAGGGTGGTGAAATTAATAGATAGATCTGATATGATAACTATTAACTCTCCCACATGGCAGGAATTTGAAAAAACTCTTTTAATAGAGGCAAAAATTTCAGGATATTCTGAAAATGCCATTCAGATGGAAGTGACAAGGGAGAATGAAACAGTTTTTGGACCTGAGTCAATACCGGTATCGGGTGGACGGATAAAATACGAACTCCCTGTTCAAAACCCAGGAACATATGATATATCATTCTCAGACTATGATGGTTTTATTGGAAAATACTCCATAGTTTTAGAAGAAAAGGATCAACACCGTCTAATTGAAACGGTTGAAAACCATGAGTTAACTGCTGCATTAATCAAAGATACAGAAAAGATTGAAATAGTAAAGGAAACACCAATACCCACATCCGGCGAACCTAAAAAAATTTCAGGTATTACTGCTGAGGCAGATGTTTCCAGGGATAATCCTGGGTTTTTTACCATCACAACAGATAAGACTCCGATAACCATTCAGGTGGCAGGGAATTCCGACCTGGTATTTGAATATAAAACATCACCAGATGCTGCCAATATAAAAGTCAATGAGGAGATGAGTTCTTCACCTGAGACAGTTACCATTACAGATGTTTCTTCAGAAATATATCTGAAGGTTTATCCTTACAGTTTTAAAGCTGCTGAAAGAGCAACCATCACAGCAGATATTGCGACATCTATTGTTCTGTCAGATACTGCAGCAAAGACATTTGGGTTTCCGCCTCGTTATGGTAATTCAGAAGAAAATGATGGAACTAAAACACCAATTTCTGCCTTTTCTGTCCTGTTTGGACTTATATCAGGACTTATGATTTTTATAAAAAGAAATTAATTTTTTTAACAGACACGTGGTACAGGATCCCCCATGGGTGGTTCAATAAACCGCTCTCCACCGGCTGCAGTCTCCATTATTACTCCTTTTCCTTCACAAACAGTTCCTATAATTGCTGCATCCCTGCCATATTTATGCTTTTTAAGGATCTTAAGAATAGTTTCTGCTTCATCTTCAGGGACACCCATCACAACTTTTCCCTCATTGGCAACTTCCAGTGGATCAATTCCAAGGAGCTGAGCAGCTGCCTGGACATTTGAACGGATTGGAACATTTTCCTCTAAAATACGAACCATCACATTGGATTTTTCTGCCATTTCATTAATTGCACTTGCAAATCCTCCTCTTGTGGGATCCTTCATGGCATTTATTGTTCCGGAATTCATTACAGAATGAACCATTCCATAAAGGGGAGCTACATCAGAGACTATCTGATCAGCAAAATCAAACTCTTCTCTACTTGTAAGGACTGCAAATCCATGATCACCAAGTGTTCCGGATACAATAATGGCATCGCCGGGTTTTAGCCCATTGTCCCTGATAACGGTATCAGCCTCTCCAATTCCTGTTGTATTAATAGCTATCTGATCCAGCGCACCTTTCTCCATCACCTTGGTATCACCAGTTACGAGGGGAACTTTCTCTTCATTAAGTGCATCATCCATGGATTTTACAATTTTAGAGAGAGTATCAAAGTCAAACCCTTCTTCAATAATTAGTCCGCAAGAAAGTGCAAGAGGTCTGCCTCCCATCATGGTAACATCGTTTATTGTTCCACAAACAGATAATCGTCCAATATCTCCACCAGGGAAAAAAAGGGGCCGGACAATATGTGAATCCGTAGTAAAAATAACCTGTTTACCGCCAATAGGTATCACAGCTCCATCATCCAGAGCTTCAAGTCCGATTCCTCCGGCATTGACATTTGTTAATTTCGAGAAGAGATCCACAACTTCGCCCATTACCTCTCCTCCTGCTCCATGCATTAAAGTAATTTTCATTTAATTAACCTCAATTTTGACTCGTGTTACTACTACTTCTTTACCTTTTTCTATCTCCGGGAGTTGTCCACACCTGGGACAGACAAATATTTCATCTCCGACATAGCCGCATGAACACCGGGTAAGCGGTGCAATTTTTGTGCATATCAATTTTGCATTCTTAAAAAGTGAGTCATCTTCAATTATGGCATAAAATAGAAATTCCACCTGTTCAGGATTGATTATTGAAAGTTCTCCCACATCTACATAGATATGAGTTATCTCAGTTGCATTGTTATCGAGGGCCACTTCCCTTGACGTAACAACAATATCATAAGCAATTCCATACTCGTGCATTAGAAAAAAACTCCTGCGCAAAAAATTTGTAGGATCCAAGGTTTACCGGATACAAGTTAAAAGGTGCTGTAACAGCTAATGGTTTTCATCTAAATATTCTCTCAAACAGGTTTGACAAACCCGGAATCTGCATGATACTATCTTTTAAATATTGCCTGAATTGTTGTAGGTGTCCGGACACAAAATTACATATCTTGGAACCTGTTTTTGTTTTATGTAATCCAAACATTAAAACCGGGATGAAAATTATGATAAATAGTACCCCGGCAAGGACATACCAGATATTTACATCCAGGTATTCATGAATGGCATATACTGAGTAGCCAATGAGAAAACTCGAAAAAAATGAGCCAATTGTTATTGCTCCAAAGATCTCTGTTGATTTTAATCCAAGAATTTTACCTATAATCGAACCGCTAACAGAACCTGTGCCCTGAAGTGGGAAAAAAACAAAAAGAGTCAGGCTGATAAAATATAAATGTTCAAGCCATCTGTGGCTTTCAAGATATAATTCTCCTCTTCTGATAAGATACCGGATTATATTTCCCAGATATGGAATTTTACAAATCAGTTCAAAATTCCAGATCATAAAAAGACAACAGGCAATATCAATCCAGACTATTGAAAAACAAATGATTTGAAATGGAAAACCAAGCGCAATTCCTGCAGGTATAATTGTCTCTTTTCCTGCAGGTGGAAGAAAATACAGTAATAAAAGTCCTCCCAGCTGAAGGGCGGTTGTATCATCATATAGCCAGAAGATAACCCCTACCAGAGCTCCGGCTAATAAGAAAGGTATGGTTAAGCGGATAATACGGTTGATAATCGGGGAGAACCAGATAAGTCCTCCTGAAACATAACAACCAAGGGGTTTTAAGTCCATAAATTCTCGTCAGGTAATATTTAAAAAATCTTTATAAATTTGGTTTTTATTAGAGATATATAAGACCAGTGTTGTTCACTTTTGTGCTGACTGCAATATCCAGCTTCAGGGGAGCCAGTACGGATAAGAGTTTATCATGAGACATATCAGTAATTATTGCGATTGAAGGCCCTACTGAACTCATCCCTACAAATTCAAGACCCGATTTTCTAAGCTTATGCATATACTGGTATAATTCAAATGAGTGGTGTTCAATTTCTGCTCTTTTTGAACCCCTGAATTCCATCTCCCAAATTAAATCTCCCATTTTTTTCAGGTTTCCATTATTTAAAGCTGGAATAAAGTCCATCATGATAATGTATGCCTTCAGCTCCCGGTCGCGATAATCAAATGACCTGGCTTTGTTCATAAGCAGAGAAAATTCCTCCTCCCCTGCCGATGATATCGAGCTTGGTGGAATTACAACATGGAGATTTTTTCCCTCTGCAAACTGATGCTGGTAAACGACTGTGAGATTATCTCCAAGGATGGCCATTCCTCCTTTTCCACTCACTGCCGGACCTACCCCGGTTTCAAAACCAAATGCAATCTTTCCGCCCTCAGTCTCTTCAATGTAATTATTACCAATAAGGATCCGGAGCTGGTCAGGTGTCAGGGGTTCTCCAAAAGCCCGGTTTGTCGCGGCAGATAGGGCGGTAAGAATGGTACTGGTTGAACCAAGCCCGACATGTTTAAAATTATGATCCCTGGCAGTTACAGAAAAACCTCCTGTGTATCCAACAGTTTTTGAAAATACTGAAAGAAAGTGCCTGATAATTGAGGGTCGGGAATAGTTTATTTCAAATCCTTTTTCAATACACAGAACTTCAACTTCTGCAAATACATCAATTGCAAATCCAATTCCCCCACCACCTGGCTGCCCTGGAGCAAACCGGTTCATATCCAGAACTGTAAGGTGAATTCTTCCAGGAGCCTTTGTACGTATTGGTACCTGTGAAAGAGAAAGCGCATAGGTCCCTTCAAAACCACAGGTATTAATATTTTCACCAGGAAGAAAAGATGTGAAATCATATTCAACTAAATCCATGTCTCCCCCCCTGATTTTTAAAATAGTCATGGTATTAACCTCCGGTCAAAAAAAATATTCTTTCCGGTAGCAGAGAGAGGAATGCCATAGGCACAGGTGCACCCGGGAAGCATGTTAAGTGATAATGCAGCTACTCCGGCAGTAAACAGTATCCGGTTATCTGCATTGTGCATCTGCGCAGTTTTTGCAGCCGATCCTAATGCAATGCCAAGGTCTGCCATTCTAATCACACAGTTAGGCCCATTGAAAAGTGAGTTTACCGGGTCTGTTGCAATTTTTTCACGCATATCCTTACAGGACAGAAATCCACATCCTCCACAATTCAGACCCAGATCTTCTGTTCCCTTGCAGCCAATCAGAACACATACAGTACTGTCCCGTAAGTTTTGTGCATCCCTGGGAAAAGGGGAAAGCCCGGTCCTGTTTCCTATTTCAATCATCACATCAGCAACCCGTTCCATCTCATCACCAAAAATAATCCGGGTTACAATGGTATCTACACCTTTTCCTTTTGGTGCTGTCCGTGCTGATACTGCCATAAGTGATGCGATAAGCATCATGGCATCCTGTTCAGGATCCATAATCAGAATATCCTGTAGAGTATTTATCTTCATTGTTACCGGGCTTTGGTATGTTGATTAATATATGAGAGAATCGCACTGTAAGCCATTTCAGAACCATAATATGCCTCCTGGCGTGCAGGGTCAGGTTCTGCCATCGCACGGTTTTTCATCTCTTCATATTCATGTAAAAGGAAGTTCATGAAAAGGAAAAGATCAGAACATTCAAATCCAAATCGTTCAACTGCAAGACCGCACGCACGATCCCACCCCTGTTTTGCATAAGATGATAAATTATATTTTGTAGGACTGTGTTTCATTTCTATTAACATCTCAAGCATTTCATCCGCGCTGACTGCTCCTTTATGTTCCCTGAACTGATATGTAACTTTTTTGAAGAGTTCAGACCAGTCATTATTCCATCTCTCCTGTAATTGTTCTGAAAATTCTTCTCCTGGTTTTGGTATACGTTTAATATACATCTTTGAGATTTCATTCTCAAATCCTTCAATTTCCTGGGGAAATGAGAATATAATTGATATTTTTTTATCAGGTTCCTGCTCTGAACGATAAAAAACAGAATAAGGAATGATAAAATAATCACCAGATTTTATCTTCACAATCAGTCGGGTGTTTGTTGCATATACCATGCAGGATTCATAATAAAAGTCATCAAACCAGACCTGCATTTTTTCTCTTGTTTTTACAATCTCGAATTGATCCAGCCCTTTTTTTGATCTTACAACTCCTTCGATTAGTAGTAAATCATCTTCCTCTGTTTGCATGGATTTTTTCTTTAATGCAATATCTGCCTGGAACCTGAGCACCTGCGCATTGATGAATTTTTTCCAGTAATTTGGCCATTTTGGTCCATCAAATATCGTTAGTCCACCTCCTTCTTTGCGTTTTAATCCATGCATGAAAATTCTGACATACTCTTCCTTACCATCAAAAAATCTTAAAGGAACATTACATCTTATACAGACATAAGTATTATTTTCAACATAAATTTCATGAATAAGTTCATATGATAGTTTTATAAGCTGGTTTTTTTGATTTTTAATAATCAGACGAAAATTAGTTACATAAAATTTCGTGATGTAACGGTTTTTTTGATTGAAAAAAATGGCTGCTACTCCTTTTTTAAGTAGCTTTTCCCCATTTAAACAGCCGGTATTCATATTAATTTCCTGATTTTTTGGAAAATTCCCTGAAGTGTATATGCATCATCTGATATATGTTGAGAATCTAAAACCCGTGAGTTATCATGTTTGCCGGGATTGATATCGGAGATACAAATACTGATATAGCTATCATAGATTCTCAAATTAGCACATATAAAGTACCAAACAATGAAGGACTAAATAATGCCCTTAAAAAAATTTCTCCAGGCGGGCGCCTTGCAATAAGCACTTCCCAGGCACTTAATGAGATTATCACAGGTCATCCCGCAGACATCCGGACAATAAACATACCAGGTCCTGGCCTTGTTTATCCTGACGCTGTGAAAGGAGCGGTCTCCCATCGCGGAGATATTATTGAACCAATTGATCCGGAAGAGATAAAAAAGATTATGAAAGGACAATATGCAAAGGCTGTTGCGATTGCGGGAAAATTTTCTGTCAGAAATGACATATTAGAAAAACAGGTATATGACATTGTTTCACATTTTTATTCAGATGAGCAGATATCAATAAGCTCTACTATCGGGGCATTAAATTTCCCTGCCCGCATTCACACAACAAAGCTGAATGCAAAAATAAAAAGAAAAGTTGCTTCTTTAATAAAAAAAATCCATAAAGTTAATCCCGATTTTTATTTTGTAACATCTACCGGAGGGCTTATATCCCCTGCCAGGGTTCTTGACAATCCAATGTTATTGTATCATTCAAGTCCTGCAACCGTGGCAAATGGTGCATATTATCTTAGTAAAAATGATAACTGCCTGGTAATTGATATCGGAGGGACAACTACAGAACTTGTTCCGTTAAAAAATGGAAAACCGATATATGAGACAATCATAATAGATGGTTTAAAAACTCTTATTCAGGCTGTGTCAGCTACAGGGATTCCATTTGGAGGTGATTCCTGTATCAGGACAGAATTATGTCCCTTCAGGGCAGGTTCTTCAAGATCTTTTGGAGGTAGTGAACCTACATTAACTGATGCTTTAAATGTAATGGGTGCGAGAATCGGTGATTTTGAAAGGTCTGAAATTCTTGATCGCACATCTGCAGAAAACGCCATTCATAAGTATCTGGACACAGTTGCATCAGCTGTCAGGGATTATCAACCCGAAATCCTTATCGGAACTGGTTACCTGGCTCATTACCTTCTTTCCGATATTGCAGAACGCTCAAATACTGTCGGTATTGTTCCTGAACACGCAGCTTCTGCAAATGCTGTTGGTGCTGCAGTGTCTAAAGTAAGCCTGGAAGTGTATATTCATGTTGATACTGAAAGAAAAAGAATGACCCTGAATGGTATGGCTTACCCATATAAGGAAACGAAAGATGACGAACATCTGATTGCTTATGCCACTGAACTGGTGAGGGAAATTGCCATGAATGAGGGTGCACCGGAAGAAGATGTCGAAGATATCAAGGTTCTTTATTTCTCTTCGTTTGATGTGGTCAGGGGATGGAGGGTTTCAGCAAAAATCACTGATATGATTCTTGCGGTTGCTCCCGGTATTTCTGTGGAGGCATTATGACCTGCGGTATTGTATATGATCCTTCTTACCTGGCTCATGAGCAAAGTTCATCTCATCCTGAAAGAAGGGAACGTCTTTCATATTCCTTGGACCAGCTTGAGGAGGAAGGAATTTTTGATTTACCGCAAATCAAGCTTTTCCTCCCAAAACCAGCGACGAGAGATGATGTCCTGCTTGTCCATACTCCGGAATATTTAAAGTTTTTAGAAGATGCATCGATTAATGGTGGAATTATTGATTCTGATACATATATACCAAGGAATCTGATTCATGACGCACTTCTTGCTGCCGGTGGGGCAATTACAGGGGCTGATGCTGTCCTGAACCAGGAAGTTACCAATAGTTTTGTTCTTGCAAGACCTCCAGGACATCATGCAGGCCGTTCACATGGTGCAGGTTTTTGTTACTTGAATAATGTGGCCATTATGGTCAGACATCTTCAACGGAGAGGACTTCGAAGGATCATGATTCTGGACTGGGATGCCCACCATGGAAACGGCACCGAAGAAATTTTTTATGACGATCCTTCGGTTTTATTTTGTTCTGTTCATCAATACCCTTTTTATCCAGGTTCAGGAAGATTTGAAGACATTGGGATAGGAGATGGAAAAGGTTACAATGTTAATTTACCAATCCCTGCCGGCAGTTCTGATAGGGTTTACAAGTATCTTCTTGAAGAGATGATTATTCCACTGGCAGATGAATACATGCCTGATGCTATAGCAATTTCTGCAGGTCAGGATAATCATTTCACAGATCCGCTTACTGGCCTTGCACTTACTGCGCGAGGATATGCCGAATTAATGAAAGAGATGTGCATTCTGGCTGATTCAATCTGTCATGGCAGGATCATCGCTGTCCTGGAAGGGGGATATAGCATGGAGGGGGGCCTTCCTTATACAAATCTCGGTCTCATTGCAGCGATGGCCGGATTAGACTTATCAGCCATTAGAGAGCCTGAAATCTACCAGAATTTATTAAAGGAGTCAATATCTGAAGATGCTTTTCCTCAAGTTGTTAAAATGATCTCTGAATTAAAGAAAAAGTTAGCAGCTCACTGGTATTTCATACAAAGATATTAATCTGGTTAATAAATTTCATTACTGATTGAAATTTCTCCTGCTATTTTATTATGAAAGAGAACTAGTACCAGACATATGACTATAACTCCTGTTCACGTTGACGGAACTGATAAAGGAAAAATCATGTTATATGCCCTGTCCACCTGTATTCATTGCAAGCAGACAAGGCAATTTCTTGATGAGTTAAAAGTGGCATATAATTACCTTTATGTTGATCTACTAAGTCGTGAAGAGATGGATGAAATTTTAAAAGAAGTAGAAAAGGTAAATCCACGAGGATCTTTTCCAACCATAGTAATTAATGAAGATATAGTAATTGTTGGAAGCAGACTTGACGAGATAAAAGAGGCGTTAAAGTTATGATCCAGGATATTAATCAGGAAACACTTGAAAAAAGGTTTAAAACACTCAATCAGGAAGCTAAAAATAGTGGATATAATTTAAACACAGACAAAGATTTCACAATGGGGCTGGTCGAAGGGCTCTTAATGAATGCTGGACGGTACGGGTACGAATCATGTCCATGCAGACTATCTCTTGGAGAGAAACATGCAGATATGGATATTATCTGTCCCTGTGATTATCGTGATGGTGATTTAAGTGAATTTGGTGCATGTTTTTGTGGACTTTATGTATCTGACGAGATCGCGTTAAAAAAACTACCTGCCCCTGTTGTCCCTGAACGCCGCCCTCCCTCCTCTGAACGAAGTAAAATAAAAACATCTTCTATGCGAACCGAAAAACTGCCTTTTCCTGTATACCGATGTAAAGTGTGTGGTTATCTTTGTGCAAGGAACAATCCGCCGGAAAAGTGCCCAATATGTAAGGCAGGAAAAGAACGATTTGAAATCTTTCTAATTTAGCCAGTCTACCAATAACCTCTTATCTTATTCTGCTGATATTTATTCCAGTGTCAGCATCGATATCAATTGAGATAGTGGGTTATTCAGATTCAGAATGTTCACCTTTTCCCTGCGATGAGAACAGAACCTGCGGTCTTTCCTCATGTGCCCCATCAGGAAGTCTTGTGAAAGCTTTCGAGGCTTTAAAAGAAGAAGTTTATAAAGAATTTGAAAATCGAGTTACTTTGAAACTTACCCTTCTTGATGATAATGTACCTGAATACATAAAAGATATTTATAATTTGGACCATCCTGCAATTCCCATGATTCTTCTCCAGAAAAAAGTAATTCCAGTTGGAAGAATCTCATGGAAACCCATCAGGGATGCAATTTATTTAGAAATTGAAAAGAACAATCCTGATCTCATACATTAAAGTATATTACTATCTTAAAGAGAAATAACCTTAAGAAGATGACCTTTAACAACATTTCGGATGATCTCTATAACTCAGCACCAGTTATTGCCTTTGAGAGAGATAGTTCAAACATATGGAAACTTAAAAATATTTCTGCAAATCATAAAAAACATGAAATATTGGTGGAAATACCAGGTAAAGAGACAGACATTCTCTCTCACATTCATGAAGAAGATAAGGAGATTATCTCAAGGAAACTGGGTGGAGCAATACTTCAAAATAAATCAGAGATAGAGCTGAGGTACCGCATTAAAGCGGGTATATCTTACCGGTGGGTTGAAGAATACTGTTCTTTCTTATACGATGGATATGGAAAACTGGACAAAGCAGTCAGTTATTTATGGATGAGTTCACTTCCAATTGAATGGTTTTTTTTATATAAGGGTTCTGAAATATGGAATGAATTAAATTCTAAGATAAGACATGATATTTTTAATCAACTGACGGCCATTCTTGGATATCTGGAACTTTCAAGTGATATAATTACAGAACCAATGCTTATTGATTTTACCCAGAAAGAACAAAAGGCAGCTGAGAAAATTCGTGACAGACTTATTTTTACCAGAGAATATCAAAAAATCGGAATGCTTGAATTTTCATGGTCCCCTCTTTCTGAAATCATCAGGGAAGCACTTGATGAAACAGTAATGAAATCATTCAAAATAGAAATTTATACTGATAAAACGGTTATTTTTGTAGATAAAAACTTCAAGCATGCCTTGGAAAAGATATTTGAAAATATCCCTGTACATGCAACAGGTGCTACCAATTTAATAATTAAAATGGAACCAATAACAAGTGGAGGTAAGTTGATTATAGAAGATAATGGGTGTGGTATTAATCAGGAAAATAAAACCAGGGTTTTTGATCTTGGTTTTGGGAAAGGAAGTGGATATGGTCTTTTCCTTACCGAAAAAATTTTATCAGTATTTGGAATTGAAATAAAAGAAAATGGTGTTCCAGGTAAAGGAGCAAGATTTGAGCTTTTTATACCTTCTCATATACTGAAAATACATTCCTGAATTAACATATTTTTTGAGCAATCATCATTGTTACCTTATAATCCTTGACATAGGGATCTGATACTCTTGTTATAGAATGAATATTTAATTTATTTTCTTTGAGAGCAGCAAGATATTCATCAGTAAGGAATTTTTTATTTTTTGTCCAGGTTTTTTTCGGATGGTTTTCATTGTTAAAAGTCCAGAGAAAAAATTCCAGTTCATGAAGTGGATCATATGGTGTGATTTCATCACCTGGCTGAATACTGACAAAAAATCCATCATTTTTTAGTGCATCAGAAATTTTTTCCAGCATATCAGCTCTTTTACCACTTGGATTGGAGGATGAAATGATTAAATCATAATCTTTGCCAATTGGTTCATTAAAAAAATTACCACCTTTTGTTTTAACTCTGGAAGTAAGATTATACTTTTTTATATACTCTTCTGCTAAAGGAATGACACCAGGTAAATCAAAAACAGTTGCATTAAGGTCCGGGTTGTGGCATGCAAGTGCAATTGAATAAAGACCATGTCCTCCGCCTAAATCTATCATTTTTTTCATTTTAAAAAAAGAAGGAAGTGAGGTTACTTCTCTGACCACCTCCTGCAGTCTTCCACATATTGTATTCTGCGCCATGGATGGCAACGATAAAGTGGCAAAAAATTCTTCCTCATCGTATGATTCAGGACCTGACATCAAAATATCAGAGAGGTTTATCCAGAGGTCTTCTAAATGTTTGATTGATTTATCAATGTATGCACCCTGAAAATACGGTGACTGTCTGTTAAGGTAAGTTGAGGCAACAGGCGTGTTACGAATTTTTTCATCTTTGTAATCAACAAGCCCTGTTTTAATAAGACTATGGAAAAAATCAGTCGCAGGGTGAGGATATTTGATGAAATTTTCAATCTCTTTTTCAGATTTCCAGTCTTCAAGTATATCAAATATTCCCAACCTGACTGATGCACCAATAAGACAGAGAAGTCTTGCGCCATGGTTGAATTTACTCATAGTTGAAAAAAAGTTATCCGGGTGAACCGGAGGAAATTCCCATAATGTTTTACAGGTATTATTTCTGTTGTCTGATGTATTTTTCATGTTTTATCCTGAATCTGATTACTAAATTTTGGGATACACAGAAAGGTTCTATCGGTAATATATTATTCCAATCTCACCGAATTAGTACAGTATTCTGTACCTGCCATGGGTATATCTTTCTTATTCAAACCATACAGAGGCCTTTGATGAGTAGAAATATTGCAATTGAAATGCTGAACCAGACTCCTGTTCAGGATCAGCAGATTGAACTGGTCGAACGAAAATGTCTTGGCCATCCGGATAGTATTGCTGATGGAATTGCTGAAGCAATAAGCCGTGCATTATGCAATACCTATATTGACCAGTTTGGCGGAGTTCTTCACCACAATACTGACCAGGGTGAGATAGTTGCAGGTGAATCAATGCCCCGGTTTGGTGGTGGAAAAATCATCAAACCAATATTTATCCTTCTTGATGGTCGTGCCACTAAAGAGTTTAAAGGAGAAAAAATAACAGCAGATACTGTTGCATTAAAGGCAGCTAAAGATCACCTTCGCTCAATTGTCCCTGAACTGGATCTTGACCAGCATTTAATTATGGACTGCCGGCTTGGAACGGGTTCTACTGATCTTCGTGATGTTTTCAATCCTGAAGAAGGAAAAATACCAAGGGCCAACGATACATCTTTTGGGGTTTCATATGCTCCGTTTTCTGATATTGAAAGATGTATCAGGGAAATTTCTTCATATATTGATAACACCTTGCGCCCAAAATATCCGGTTTATGGACAGGATATAAAAATTATGGGACTTCGTCAGGGTAATACAATAAAACTCACGATCTGTTGTGCGATGATTGACCGTTATGTCTCCTCTCTTTCAGATTATGTAAATTATCGTGAAAAACTGGCTGAAGAATCTCTTAAAGTTGCTAAAACCTGCACAAATAACAAAGTTGAAGTGTATGTAAATGCTGCAGACTGTGATGCTGAATGCAGTCTTTTCCTGACTGTAACCGGAACATCTGCAGAAATGGGTGATGATGGTTCAGTAGGAAGAGGAAACCGGGCAAACGGACTGATAACCCCTCACCGGCCCATGAGCATGGAAGCTACCAGTGGAAAAAATCCAATCAATCATATTGGAAAGATATATAATCTGCTTTCAAATGAAATGGCACATGCATGTGTTGAAAAGGTTGATGGTATTGCAGAAATCCAGATAAGACTTTTATCTCAGATTGGAGCACCCATTGATCAGCCACTGATTGCAAGTGCCCAGATAATTCCTAAACCATCTTTTACTGTAAAAGATATTGAAAAAGATGTGTATGAAATTATAGATAGTGGACTTGAAAATATTACCTCTGTTACTGAACGGGTAATAAGAGGCGAATTAAAGACATTTTAATGACAAAAAAAAAATCTCCGATTCCAAATCGGACCTCTGTTTTTAACATTCGTATTGCCATTCCAAATAAAGGAAGAATATCTGTCCCAATCAGAGAGCTTATCGAAAAGTCTGGCCTTGGAATTATTGATAACGGAGAAAGAACCCTGATTGCACAGACACGTGACCAGCATATCGAAATTTTGTATGCACGCCCTATTGATATCCCTGAATATGTTTCATCAGGAGTTGCAGACCTGGGAATCACTGGACATGACATGGTTATCGAAAGGGGATCCGAAGTTACAGAACTTCTTAATCTGGGATTTGGTTCTGCATCAGTTGTTCTTGCAGTCCCTGATAATTCTGATATAAACTGCCCGCAGGATCTTAACAACAGAAGAGTTTCTACAGAATTTCCTGCAATAACACGAAAATATTTTAAAAAATTAGGAATAAAACCAGTGATTGTTCCGGTTGGAGGGGCTTGTGAAGCAACACCTTCTCTTGGTATCTCTGATGCCATAGTGGATATTTCAAGCTCAGGAACAACTCTTCGCCAGAATCATCTGAAAATTATTGATATCGTACTTAAAACCAGTACATACCTTATTGCAAATCCCAGGTCTTGTGTAAATAAAAAAGAAAAGATTGATGAAATTCACCTGGCACTTGAGAGTGTATTAAATGCAAAGGGAAAATGTTACCTGATGATGAATGTGAGTCGCAATTCACTGGATGATATCAGGACAATAATCCCGGGAATGGGCGGCCCTACAATAATGGATGTTGCTTCTTCTACTGACATGGTTGCAGTTCACGCTGTTGTAGAAGATGAGATGATCTATCAGCTCATTAACCGGCTGAAACAGGCAGGTGCAAAGGATATACTTGTAATGAATATTGAACGCCTTATTAGATGAAAAGATGATCATTTTTCCAGCTGTTGATATCCTGGATGGTAGATGTGTTCAGCTTGTTCAGGGGAAAAGAGAAACCGCAACTGCGTTTGGTGAACCTCTTATATGTGCAGAATCCTGGTTAAGCCAGGGTGCAAAAGCTCTTCATATTGTAAACCTTGATGGAGCATTTGGTTCGTCAATACTGAACGCAGAAAAGATAACTGAAATTATCACAAAGACCGGAGTTGAGATACAACTCGGAGGGGGGGTCAGATCACTTGAAGATGCAAGATCCTGGCTTGATTGCGGGGTTGACCGTATCATCATCTCAACATTTGCTGCAAAAGACCCTGAATGCCTTACTATCCTATCTGATGAATACGGTAGTAGCAGGATCATGGCAGGAGTGGATGCACGAGCAGGTGAGATGGTTACACATGGATGGAAGAGTTCTGTTGGTAACTTCCTGGAATGGGCTGACCTGTTTACCAGGAAAGGAGCAGGTTCATTATTGTATACAAATGTAAGTGTGGAAGGTTTATGTAATGGAATTGATCCACAGCCTGTACAGGACCTTATCAGGTCTGCAAATGTGCCTGTTATTGTTGCAGGAGGGGTAACATCTGTTGCAGACATTACTACACTGAAAAAATCAGGTGCAGCCGGGGCTGTACTTGGATCAGCTCTCTATTCAGGTAAAATATCTCTTCAAGAAGCATTGGAGGCAACAGGATGAGATTATCAGAAGTAAAAAGAAAGACTAAAGAAACCAATATCGAAATTAATTTTTCTCTTGATGGATCAGGTCGTTCAACAATAAATACCGGTATTCCTTTTTTTGATCATATGCTGGATACATTTTCAAGACATGGCAGGTTTGACCTTGATATTAAAGCAACCGGAGATCTGCATACCGGTTGTCATCATACCATCGAAGACATTGGTATCGTTCTGGGACAGGCTTTTTTAAAAGCTTTAGGAGAAGGAAAAGGCATTCAGAGATTTGCCAGCATTATTATTCCAATGGATGAATCAAAAGCAGAGTTAGTTATCGATGTTGGTGGTCGTCCTTATCTTGTTTTTGAAGGTTCATTTAGCGGCCCGATTGAAGGCGTAATCGAACCCTGGCTTATCCGGCATTTTTTTGAAAGCTTCATTCAAAATGCAAAAGTAACAATTCATGCGAATATATCCGGTTTCTCTGATCATCATAAGTGTGAAGCCCTTTTTAAATCATTTGCAATTGCACTTCACAATGCAACAAAAGTTGTCTATGATGATGGATTGGTTCCTAGTACAAAAGGTGTGCTTTAACGAAAAAAAATCAACCCCATCCGAGCACACATATATTTTTCATTGAGGTAAGGATTTACTTTTCTTAATAAGTCAAAAGTGGAGAATGTTTTTAGGCATTCTCTGCTGCCATTTTGACGTCTTCTTCTTTAATTGTTTTTCTACCTGCATGCTGGGCAAGGCGGTTTGCTTCCCTTGTCAGGTTGGCAATGTAGTCTTCAGCTTTTGCAACAAGAGCTGCTGCTGCATCGCTTCCCACACGCTCAGCCCCATTTTTTTTTGCAATTCTTACAACTGCTGCAATAGGTAAGTCTGCCATAGTCCTCTACCTCAAAACAAAGTATATTGATATCTATTTAAATATTTCGAGATTAACCCGAGATTTTCGACATTCTGACAATATAAGAGTAGATTTTTATATTTTATGAGATTAGATTTCAGAGTTGACCAATCAGATGCATAATTGATAAGAAATAAATTACCCGGCTAAATAGGGTTATTTAGGAGGAAGATAACTCAATAAGATTATCAGCGAGATTTATTGCGTTTAGATACTCCGGGTTAACGCGCGAAGTGTCTACGAAGATTTTACTGATATTCAGGGCTGGTGCCCCATGAGAATGTCCACTGCCAAGGAATAATAAAGTTCTGAAGATCAAATTTCCGGATATACCATCAGGAGCCAGTATAAATCCTGAATCACGTACAGCTTCTTCGATAAGTATACCTCTGTGAATGGCTCCTGTGAGCCTTGCAATCAGTTCTGCATCAGCAAGACTTCTATCAACCAATGGGTGGCGTCCAGCATCATCAAGTCGTCCACCAGATAAAACTGTCACTTTATCAGGAAGATTGAATTTTCGACATAGTGGCCTGACCTTTTCAATAAGAGAGATTTTTTCAGACAAAGTCCAGCCTTCATCAATACCCACAGGACCCATAAAAAACCGATTTCCATCTGCAGTCTCAAGCAGGACTACCCGTTCAAGTTTTGATACTCCTGCCAGGTCTTTGAGTATTCGAAGTGTGTGATTTGAAGATAAAGTTCCCCTGACTGCTGCATCAATTGTGCCAGAAAAGAGATCATTGATTAACTCATTTTCCGGATGGTCAGAGATGCGAAGATGAAAAACAGATGGTACCGGAGCCTTCACATCCGTATGAATGTATAAAGCAATTTTTGATTTACCGGAATATTTCAACAATCCTGAAATCACCCGTTCAGGATCACTTTTTATTCCGATACCTACAATTGCAGGCCTGTTATGGATATGTCCCAAGATGCATTACCCCTCCGTTTTTCGAAAAATCAAAGACTACTGCAGAAGAGTCATTATGATATATTCGCAGCTCACCTGAATCATTAACCGTTCCAATTGAACATACTGTCATGTCATATTTTTTAAATAATTCTGTTATTGTGCTGACATGCTCTTCCTTTGCAGTCAGAATGAACCCCATCCCCGGGTACATTCTTAACCAGTGTTCAAATGTGATATTGTGTTCTTTCAGGTCGGGGTGAGGCATTTCATTCAGATCTACATCTGCTCCTTTTCCTGATACTTCAAGCAGCATCCCGAGTGAACCGATGATTCCAGGGTTTGAAATATCCTTTCCTGCAGTTACAAGTTTACCGGCGCCTATCTTCTGCATTACAGAAATCTGACCCCTGACTTCATCTGCTGTACGTAAGGTTGCACTATCCCAGTTTAAC
>JAQVIE010000079.1 GCA_028695895.1 Methanospirillum sp.
TCTCATACCGCTCAGGCAAATCGCTTGGTTGATCAAAGGAACCGGAATCAGTGCCAGTCCCTCCCATTCGGACGGGAAGAACCGGATCAGGATTCCGAATGCAAAAACCACCAACACCCGGCATCCTATAGAGACCTTTATGCCCGGTAAACACAAAGGCATCAAGTTCCAACGATGAGAGATTCAGGGGAATATGGCCGGCAGTCTGTGATCCGTCAACGATAAAGAAAATTCCTTTATCATGCAGATACTCCCCGACCGCATGAATGTCCTGTACCGATCCTAGGACATTGCTTCCATGATTCATTACCACCAGACGGGTTTTATCAGTCACTGCTTCTATTATGGCTTCTGGATTTACTTTTGCATTGGAAAAAGAGATGTGATCAAGTTCAATTCTTCCTTTTTTTTCAAGATGGTGAAGAGGCCGGAGAACAGAGTTATGTTCAAGGGTGGTAGTAATCACGTGAAATTTTTCAGGACTGGATGCAGTAAAACCATGAATGAGAGTGTTTAGTGCATCGGTTGCATTTAAGGAGAAGATAATATTATCAGAAGCGTCTTCTCCAAAAAATTTTGCCACGGTTTCCCGGCCTTCAGTAAGATAATCCTTCCAGGCCCTGCCAGATCCTCTTCCCCCGCCACCAAAGGGTAATTCCAATGATTCATGAACGGCCTGAATTACTTCAGGAGGTTTTGGCCAGCTGGTCGCCGCGTTATTCAGATAGATAAAGGGGTTTTCCTGTTTCAACATTACATACTAAGCGATAAGGTCGCAAAAAGGTTTTGCAGAGTGAAAATTTCGAAATTAATAGAAAAAAGGTTTATCCCAAAAACTTACGCACTGCTCCGGCCCTGATTATCATATCCTGCAGGCTTTCTATCTGGCATGCATCTATTGCCTTTTCTATCTGGCTGGATAAAACCATATGTTCCGGATTTGGATCAATATCGATCCAGTCAGGGAGGATCTTTTTTATTTCATCCGGCAGAAATGAAGATTCGGGATTAAGATACCGGCATGCATCTGTAAGATCGTCGACAATGTACCGATAATGTTCCATGATAAAATCACGATCCCTGTCAGTCAACACCTGTAATCCCAGTATCTCTGGTGGGATTCCAATTGAATACAATGCGGCGGTCATTGTGATCGCCCTTGGAAGTGAAACACCACCCATGTTCCTGGAATACCCGAATAAGCCGACATGCAGCTTTCTTTTCCTACGGCCTGGTATGTGTGATGCAACACGGTTAATCAGGGGAGCCAGGGTCTGTATCTGCTTTTGGTACCCGGCAGCATAGCGTTCAATAAGCTGAATGGCATAAACATCATTAATCTCTCTTGCCTGGCTGATCTCACGTTCTTCAAGATAACGAATTGCAGCAACCGCGTCCTCAAGATGTGCATCGTATTTAAATGCCGACTGGATAGTGAAAGTATATGCACCGGCATACTCATCAGTCACCCTTTTTACTGTATCAGGCCTTAAATTACCTCTGAATGGAGCTGAACCTGCTCCGATGATCGGAAAAACCGGAACCCCGGTCTCTTCTGACAGGAGATGAAGACGCCAGAGAGCAATTTTATTCAGTAGTACTGCTCCTATCTGGCCATAATTAACCGCCGGATCTGATCTTGCCAGAAACACCCGCTGGTAATCAAGATCTTTGTCCTGGAAATAACGCCGGAGTATTTTATCAGCGGCAAGCATACCTTCCTTATCCTCAAAAAGAGGAATAACCCTTATCTTGTCAGGGTGAAACGGACCTATCCACTCTGCAATGGTAAGGTCCCTGCCACCTAATCTTTTATACTGCTGACCTACAACAAAGTCACAATAATACTGGTAAATATTGTCAATTGAGGCAAATGAGGTCGTCATCGGGAGAATGACTTCAAAAATTGGTGCATGGTCATCACCATAAAAAAGATGTGCCACATCATAGGAACGGGGGATTGACCCAAGGGTTTCAAGCAGGATCTTCGCCTCGGTCCTTTCAATATCAGGGTTTGGAACACGAAGAGTAAGGAAGAAATCACGCCCAAGATGATGTTCCCTGAAATAATTTTCATATCGGGATAAGAGTTTTTTAACGACATAATTATCCACCTCTTTTCCCTCACAATCCCACATCTGTTCAGTGCATCCAAGATGTGAGTACACGTAATATGCTTCTTTTACTTCATCTTCACCGGTTAATTCTATATTTTCAGTAAAAAACGGAGTATGGACATTGTCCGGGTGCTGGGTGCTCATCGTTCTTGGTATTTTCAAATGTTTTCCATACTTCTCGTTCATGATATTCAGTACTTATTAGAGATGTACATGCATCAGTCTACTTCTTTTCCACCTTCAGGATGATATACCAGCTTTCATGGCCTTTTTATACCATGCTTATCTTAACCTGCGCAATTCATTGCCTGAACATCATTAATGGCAGTAATCCTTTTTTTTATTAACAGAATTAATCTGGATAAATAACCTCAATGATTAAATGAATTCAAGCAGAATACTGCTACAGGAAGAGGGAACATCAGGGGGAGAAGATGGCAGAAATATTTGAACTAAGAAAATTTGTTGCTCCGGAATTTATCATAGGAGTGGATGCCCGAAAACTGGCAGGAAGATATGCAAAAAATTTCGGTGCGGAGCATGTGCTTTTAGTAACCGGACCTGTTATTATCAACTCAGGCTGGGTTGCAGATATTATTTCATCTCTGGATAATGAAGGAATAAAATACACTCTCTTTCCGGATGTATCTCCAAATCCCAGGGAACACCAGGTAATGAAGGGGGCGGATATTTATAAAAAAGCTGGTTGTGATGTCATTGTTGCAGTGGGCGGAGGAAGCATGATTGATTGTGCCAAGGGGATAGGAATAGTTGTCTCAAATAAACAGCATATTCTTGAATTTGAAGGAGTGGACAATGTCAGGATTCCAGCCCCTCCCCTTATCTGTATACCAACAACAGCAGGTTCTGCAGCTGATGTCTCACAATTTGCAATTATTAACGACACAGAAAGGAGGGTTAAAATTGCCATTATTAGTAAAAAAATTGTCCCTGACATATCACTTTGTGACCCGGTCCCCCTTACCACACTGACATCTGAACTGACAGCTAATACTGGGGTGGATGCCCTGGTACATAGTATTGAAGCATATGTTTCTAATGCTTCGTCACCGGTAACGGACATTCAGGCACTTGAATCAATCCGCCTGATCAGCGCATATCTTCCCTTGGCTTTCCATAATCCTGAACATATAGGGTACAGGTATAAGACAATGCTTGGAAGCCTGCTTGCAGGACTTGCTTTTTCAAATGCCAGCCTTGGAGCTGTCCATGCAATGGCCCACAGCCTGGGTGGCTTGTCAGATCTTCCACATGGAAAATGCAATGCACTCCTCCTTGAATCAGTTATCAACTTCAACTTTGAGGCATGCCCGGAGAGATATGAAACAATCGCACGAACGATGAATGTGGACTGTTCATCACATGAACCCGCGGAGATAAAAAAGAAGTTATTATCGGCTGTTCAGGTACTAAAGACTGAGCTGGGAATTACTGACCGGCTAAGAGATCTTGGTGTCTTAAGAGAAGACATTCCAAGCCTTGCAAAATCGGCAATACTGGATCCCTGTCTTGCTACAAATCCAAGAAGACCTGAATTGCGTGATTTGGAACATATGTATGAAGAAGCATTCTGAAAAAAATCCTGACTGGGAAGACCAGCGGATGAAGATCATCGGTCTTGGCGAGTCATCAATACGAAAAAGTTACTATCCTGAACTTCAAGAGCGCCTTCATGAGCTTGAGCAGACCAATGCAGAACTACTTGATGCAATTGAAGAAATTAAACAGAAAGAAGAAGAACTCAGGCAAAACTACGATGAACTAAGAGATATTCAGTCAGCCTTTGAACTTGCCAGGAGAAAATTAAATCTTTTAAACTCACTCACTTTCCAGGATGTCCAAAATACACTTTTTTCCTTACGGGGGTACCTGACCCTGGCTAAGGAGACCTCATCTGAAGAACAGGTTCAGATGTACCTTGATCAAACACTCTCTCCGGTACAAAAAATTGAACGTGTTCTTCTTATGGCAAAGCATTACCAGAACATGGGAATCCATCCTCCTAAATGGCAAAGCGTTAATGAAGCCTATATATTTGCAGTTTCTCATCTTGACATGTCAGGATATGAACGGGATATCTCACTTGATGGGCTTGAAATTTTTGCAGACCCATTACTTGAAGATGCTTTTTTTTACATGCTTGAAAATATAAAACATCACAGTCTGCATGCTACAAAATACTGGTTTTATTATGAAACCCAGGGAAGCGAAGTATCTCTCATTCTGGAGGACAACGGGGCGGGCATCAAAAATAGTCAGAAGAAGATGATATTTGAACGAAACTCAGGGTTAATGGACAGTATCGGACTATTTCTTGTACGGGAAATTCTTTCAATTACCAAAATAACAATTTGTGAGAGTGGAAAGCCGGGTAAAGGTGCCCGTTTTGTCATAACTATTCCACAAGGAATCTATAGGATCAATGAAAACGCCTGAAACCTCTTTCCTATTTACTCTCACTCCCTGAAAAATTCCTGCATCCAGAGCAGAAAACATGAGCATAATACTTATTTTTGGAGGAATCCTTCTATATATTCTCATTTTAACTGTAAGGTTTCGTGTCTCTCCTTTTGTTACACTTATTTCCGCGTCATTTATCTATGGAATACTGGAAGGAAGTGATCCTGTTATCCTGTACCAGATAATAATTTCCGGTGCAGCAAAAATCTTTCAGCTCCTTGCAATCATGGTTTTCTGCGGAGTCTGTATCGCCCATATGCTCCGTAAATCAGGATACATAGATGTTATCGTGGATGATATCTCTAAAATCATGAAAAATCCGGTTGATACTGCCGGAGTTGGGGGATTTATCCTGTCTCTTCCGCTTATGTGCTGCAACACCGCTTTTGTTCTCATTGCACCAGTAATTGAACAGACAGTCGGAAAAAAAACTTCAGCACCTTACCTGTATATTGCCGCAATTGCTTCAATCATATCTTTTGTCCTGATATATCCCTCACCGGCAGTTGTACCGGTCATAGCAACACTTCTGCCCGTTCTTACAGATCCCTGGAGACTGGATATTGTTCTCATCCCGGTTGCAGTAATTATGCTTATTTTGATTCTTCTTTTTGCCAGGAAAAAAACCAGGAATCTGAAACCGGTAAAGATAACTGTGATTTCTGATCATTCACGAATAAAAGCATGGACTCCGGTTCTGACACCTTTCATCCTGGCCGGACTTGGACTTCTCATCCCGGCGTTTTCATTTTTTTCAATGATATCTGTTGCACTTTTCTGTGGAATGCTGGTCGCCATGATTTTAGTAGGCAAAGAAGCACGTGATACCGGCGTTCATGACGGCACAAAATATGCAGGGCTTATCATGTTTGATCTCTGTGGAGCCGGAGCATTTGGAGCCGTCATTGCATCAGGGTCGTTCCCGGAAGAGGTTTTTACCCTTGTATCCGGTAATATTCCGGCACTTTTTCTGCCATTTATTCTTGCTGCCACAATCCAGGCAGCTGCAGGATCAAGGGTGGTATCAGCCGCTACAACTGCCCAGATCCTGGTAAAAGCCACGGGTTTTTCAGACCTGGAGCCGACAGCCCTCATCCTGATGATAGCCGGGGGTTCATGCATGATTTCCTTCGTCAGTGATCCCTACTTCTGGCTGGTGAAAAGGTTTACCGGAGATGACACTGCAGGGGTAATCCATAATTATACCCTCCCTCTGGCAGGAATCGGCCTTCTTATCGGTCTCGCCGGAGTTCTTGTCCAGGTCCTCTCAGGACATTTATAATCTGCAAAGGCTTACACATCAGCTGCATTCAAGGTCCAGGTGCATAAATAATATCCTGACACCAATCAGGATCAAAATTACACCTCCCAGTATATCCACCCGCCTGCCAAGGAAATGACCTGCTCTTTTTCCGATATATACTCCCCCGATCGAAAATAATCCGGAGATCAAACCGATAATGATGGCCGGGACAAGAGGGAGTATGTGCAGTAATGCAAAGCTCAGACCAACCGCAAATGCATCAATGCTGGTTACTATAGCAAGAACAAGAACTACAATCAGGTTAAAAACATCAAATTCCTCCTCTTCATTCCCGTTTTTGAAACTATCCAGGATCATTTTTCCACCAATGATAAAAAGAAGACAACCTGCAATCCAGTGGTTATAGGTACTCATTAAATCTGCATACCCGGATCCAAGT
>JAQVIE010000080.1 GCA_028695895.1 Methanospirillum sp.
TTAAGATCCTTGAACCGGTGGAAAATACCGGTGTCCCTCTTTCTGCCGAACTTGGGCCAGGTCTTCTGGCGTCTATTTATGACGGGGTTCAGCGGCCTCTTCCTGCCCTGTATGAAAAAAGTGGTAACTATATCAGCAGGGGAATCATGGTTCCCGGCCTTGACCGGGAGAAAAAATGGTCATTTACCCCTGTGAAAAAAGCCGGTGACAGAGTGCAGCCAGGTGATGTAATAGGAACTGTTCCTGAGTTTCACCTTGTTCATTCAATCATGGTCCCTCCAGGTATATCTGGAGAGATAAAAACCATATCTGCCAGGGAATACACTGTAACAGATGTTGTCTGCACCCTTGCTGACGGGACAGGGATTTCAATGCTGCAAAGATGGCCGGTAAGAAAAGGAAGACCATTTATTAAAAGGCTGGATCCTGAGGTTCCCCTGCTTACCGGGCAACGGGTCTTTGATACCATGTTCCCACTGGTCAAGGGTGGTACTGCAATGATCCCTGGCGGGTTTGGAACCGGAAAGACAGTATCAGAGCAGACCCTTGCAAAATGGGCTGATACCCAGGTGGTCGTCTATATCGGATGTGGTGAACGGGGCAATGAGATGACAGATGTTCTCACCGAGTTTCCTGAACTGACCGACCCAAGAACCGGTTATCCGCTTATCGAACGGACCATCATGATCGCCAATACTTCAAATATGCCGGTTGCAGCCCGTGAAGCATCTATTTACACAGGAATTACCATTGCTGAATATTATCGGGACATGGGCTTTGATGTGGCACTTCTTGCCGATTCCACATCAAGGTGGGGAGAAGCACTTCGTGAAGTGTCCGGAAGACTGGAAGAGATGCCTGGTGAAGAAGGATATCCGGCATACCTTGCAACACGTCTTGCTGCATTTTATGAACGGGCCGGCCGGGTCATCTGTTCAGGATCTGATAAGAAGACAGGGTCAGTAACTATTATCGGTGCGGTGTCGCCTCCTGGTGGTGACTTTTCAGAGCCCATCACACAGAACACTCTTCGTATTGCCGGTACATTCTGGGCACTTGATGCAAATCTTGCATACCGGCGGCATTATCCTTCAGTAAACTGGATAAGAAGTTATTCCCTGTACCTTGAGGATGTTGGCAGCTGGTTTTCTGAACAGGTTGCACGTGACTGGTACCAGTTCCGTGGACGGGCAATGTATATACTGCAAAAAGAAGTAGAATTACAAGAGATAGTACAGCTCATAGGACCTGATGCACTTCCTGACAAGGAAAAGGTGGTTCTTGAGATTGCAAAGATTATCCGTGAGGATTTTCTGCAACAGAGTGCATACAGCGACGATGATTCATTCTGCCCGCTTGAAAAGCAGTACTGGATGCTTAAGGTAATCATCTGGTATTACGATGCCATTCGTGCAGCTATGAGGCGTGCAGTCCCGCTTCGCCAGCTTTTAACAATTCCGGCAAGATCAGAGATAGCAAGGATGAAAGAACAAAAAGACCTGGACCGGATAATTAAGCTTAGTGACACGGTCTGGGAGCAGACTGAAATCCTGGAGGTGCAGGCATGCAGCACGGCAGCCTGATTACGGTAGATTACCAGACGGTCAATTATGTATCCGGCCCTCTTATTCTGGTTGACCGTCCTAAAGAGATCTCTTTTGGAGAAACAGCACAGATTATTCTTCCTGATGGTGAAGAGCGGACAGGACAGATTCTTGACATCTCTGAGGAGATTGCGGTTGTACAGGTCTTTGAAGGTACAAGGGGGATAGACAGTCATGTAACGACTGTCAGGTTCACAGGCCAGTCACCCCTTCTTGATGTGTCATATGATATGCTGGGCCGGGTGCTTGACGGTGTCGGACGGCCAAGGGACGATGGTCCTGCCATTATTCCTGAAGCAAGGCTTGACATCGCAGGTATGCCCATTAACCCCTATTCCCGTGACAAGCCGGCAGAATTTATCCAGACCGGCATCTCTGCCATTGACGCATTAAATACCCTTGTCAGGGGGCAGAAACTTCCCATCTTCTCAGGTGCCGGACTTCCTGCCAACCAGCTGGCTGCCCAGATTGCAAAACAGGCCAAAGTGCTTGGTGAAGGAGAAAATTTTGCCGTGGTCTTCGCAGCAATGGGCATCACTTACAAGGAAGCATCTTTCTTTATGAAGGAGTTTGAAGAAAGTGGTGCCCTTGAAAGGGTTGTCTTCTTCTTAAACCTCGCTGATGATCCAACCATCGAACGGATAGCAACCCCAAGATGTGCCCTGACCGCCGCTGAGTTCCTGGCATATACACACAATCTGCATGTTCTGGTTATCCTGACCGATATGACAAATTACTGCGATGCTCTCCGCGAAATCTCAACAGCACGAGAGGAAATTCCAGGGCGTCGCGGGTACCCGGGATACATGTATACAGATCTTGCCACTATTTACGAGCGTGCAGGAAGAATCAGAGGTTGTAATGGTTCAATCACCCAGATTCCCATCCTGACAATGCCTGATGATGATATCACCCACCCTGTTCCTGACCTTACAGGGTATATCACCGAGGGGCAGATTGTGCTGTCACGTGACTTGTTCAGGAAAGGTATAAATCCTCCAATTGATGCTCTTCCCTGTCTCTCCCGTCTTATGAATCTTGGAATAGGACCAGACAAGACCAGGGAGGATCACAGAAATGTTGCAGACCAGCTTTATGCCTCCTATGCTTATGGAAGAGACCTCAGAAGGCTGGTTGCCATCGTAGGTGAAGAGGCACTTTCAGATCTGGACAGGGATTACCTGAAGTTTGCAGACCACTTTGAGAAAAGATTCATCTCACAGGGAAATGTGGACCGGAGTATTGAGACAACCCTGCAGGTTGCATGGGAACTTTTCGGTCTGCTTCCTGACGAGGAACTGAAACGGATAAAGGAAGAATATATTGAGAAATATCGGGTACTTATCGTAACCGGGGAATAATCCATGGAACAGGCAAACCCGACCCGGATGGAGCTGATGAAGAAGCGGTCCCAGATAATTCTGGCTGAGCAGGGACGTGACCTTCTGAAAGAGAAGATGGAAGCTCTTATCCAGGAGTTTTTTAAGATAATGGTCAACTTCTCCGAGTCAAGGGAAGGGCTTGAACAGCTTGCCATCGAGGCAGATATAGCACTCCTTGTAGCTGAGGCAGTCGATGATCCAATCGCTGTAAAGTCTGCTTCCTATGCAACCAAAAGACAGATAATGGTTGAAATTTCGGGAAAAAACATCATGGGTGTCCCTGTTCCGGTTATACAGAAAAGCAGTGTAGCCTTAAATGTAATGGAGCGGGGATATGGCCTTATCGGTACCAGCAGCAGGATAAATGAGGCTGCAGAAAAATTTGAGGCAGAGATGGATATGATCATCCGGCTTGCCGAGACCGAAACTACCCTTCGCCGGCTTGGAAACGAGATCCAGATGAACAGGAGAAGGGTCAATGCCCTTGATCAGATTATCATACCAGAGCTGAAAGAGCAGGCTAAGTATATCAGGTTCAGTATCGAGGAAAGGGAAAGAGAAGACCTGTTCAGGCTTAAAAAAGTGAAAAAACTTATTGAACGAAAAAAGCTGAAGAAGAAAAAAGCGAAAGCAGGCGGGAGATAGTAAGACCGGGTATTATCCGGAGGTCATAAAAAAAAGATGAAACGAGGCCTTTACATCATAACTGACGAAACTCTGAGTGTTGGCTGTTCTCACATTTATATTGCGAAAAAAGCTCTTTTAGGTGGTGCAAAAATTATCCAGCTGAGGGATAAACAAAAAAGCGGAGAAGAACTCTTTGTTATTGCACAGGAGATCAGATCTTTATGCATACAGAATAATGCCATGTTTATCGTAAATGACAGACTCGATATTGCGCTTGCTGCCAAAGCAAACGGGGTGCACCTTGGCCAGGATGATCTTCCCCTTATAGCAGCACGAAAACTGGCTCCGCGACCATTTATTATTGGGGTTTCTGTCGGATCTGTTGAAGAAGCAGTGATGGCAGAAAAAGACGGGGCAGACTATATCGGGGTCGGGCCAGTTTATCCAACCGGAACAAAGGCAGATGCAGGACCTGTAGTAGGCCCTGAACTGATTCGGATTATTAAAAAAGAAGTTGGCATCCCCATTGTTGCCATAGGCGGGATAAACCTGTCCAATGCAGGAGATGTGATTGCAGCTGGTGCAGACTGGATAGCGGTAATTTCTGCTGTGATATGCAGCCCGGACATTGCAGCCGCTTCCAGAAAATTTGTTGATCTAATTAACCTGTGACCTGTTCTGTTTGTCACTTTTTATTCCATGACGCACGAAGGTTACAAATATTTTCAAAGAGAGGCTGTACGGACATGACGCTTGATGAAATCACCATTAGCAGGGCAATCATTACTGACCATCTCAATACGCTCATTGAGTACATGGAGATGGATGTGGCCGTGATAGGGGCAGGCCCTTCAGGTCTTGTCTGTGCCACAATACTCGCAGAAAAAGGCCTGAAAGTAGGGCTGATAGAAAAGAAATTATCCGTAGGCGGAGGGATGTGGGGAGGAGGAATGATGTTTCCCCGCATCGTTGTTCAGCAGGGAGCAAAAAGACTGCTTGACCGGTTTGGTATCAGGGCATCAGAATTTGCTCCTGGATATTATACCGCAAGATCTGTTGAAGCGGTTGCAAAACTTGCCTCCGCAGCATCTGATGCAGGTGTTGAGTTTTTCAACCTTACAACGGTTGAAGATGTCATGGTCAAAGGAGATGGTCTTCTTTCAGGTCTTGTTATAAACTGGCAGCCAGTAGAGGCGACCGGGCTTCATGTGGATCCACTCACTGTCAGGTGCAGGATTACAGTAGATGCCACAGGGCATGACGCCGTAATAGCCCA
The DNA here is from genome assembly GCA_028695895.1 of Methanospirillum sp. Taxonomy (GTDB): domain Archaea; phylum Halobacteriota; class Methanomicrobia; order Methanomicrobiales; family Methanospirillaceae; genus Methanospirillum. The sequence goes on from JAQVIE010000080.1 coordinate 4,890, forward strand.
TTATGTATCGAAAAAGTGTGGAAAACCGGAGATCAGGGGAGAAGGAACCATGTGGGCAGACAATGCCGAGACTGCCGTGGTTGCCCATACCAAAGAGGTATATCCGGGCCTTTTCGTCTGTGGCATGGCGGCAAATGCAGTCCTGGGAGGTAACCGGATGGGGCCGGTCTTTGGCGGAATGCTTCTATCAGGTGAGTCTGCCGCAAAACAGATTTTCTCCCGTTTCTGACCACTTATTATCTTTATTTTTGAAAAGGATTTAATGCATCAAAAATGCAGTCTATCTCAACCACGTATGGTTTAATATCAAGCACCGGGGAGCCATCAAGTGCCTCTAATCCTGTTACAGTGATGATGTTGTCTGATATCTCTTCTATTTTACCGATAGAGAGTGCTATTGGATTTGGCCTTGATGGTGATCTGATGGTAAAGACTGGCCTGGGCTTATCCCAGTCCGGGCGTCTTGAAAAGAGGGAATCACGTTCTGCCTTGTTCATCCAGTATAAAACCCAGATGTGTGATATTCCCTCCATGGTCCCAAGGCCAGGGGCATACTTAGGATAAATTTCAATCTGCATCGGTTCACAGCATGCCCTTCCCTGCCTTGGTGCCGATCCCCGGTCGGTAAAAGGTGAATGAATGACACCAATTGGCTCCAGTTCTATCATGGTATACCTATCTCTCTTTTTTTCCATATGGGTATATGCTTAAAAATCATGCATCAATAAGGCCGGGTCATGAGATCCTGGTTATTCACGATACCTATTTAAGTCTGCATAACATCTATTACACTCACTGGCAGGATTCAAAGAAAATTTTGTCAAATTTACTAGTGCGAATTTATTGCCTGAAATTTGTATAATCCCCTGACAAGGTTTTTCGTGATGTTTTGCACTTTTAACCGGAGATGATCAGATCACAGAATCAGAAATTCAACCAAATAATGCACAGGCTGTTGAAAAAAAGAATGAAACAAGTGTAGAGACAATAAGAGTCCGTCTGCCAAACAGCAGGAAGGGAGAACAGTTTGCCTACGCAGAACTTATGCTTGGCTCATTTCATATTCGTGTCCGCTGTTCTGACGGAGTGACCCGCCTTGGCAGGATCAAAGGAAAAATGAAGCGTCGTTCCTGGATCCGAGAAGGTGACGTAATTATCATAACACCCTGGTCATTTCAGGATGAAAAGTGCGACATCTCCTACCGTTATACTCCACCCCAGCGTGACTGGCTGAGAAGAAACAAGTATATCTGATATTAATAATAACATCCCGGAATAACCAAAACAATATGATGGTTATCCCGGGGTTTACATAGCAATTATTTTCTATAGTAATATACATTCTTTTTCAGGAGATTAAATCCGCATGAATTATGATTGCCC
>JAQVIE010000081.1 GCA_028695895.1 Methanospirillum sp.
CATGAATATGGGCAGAAAGATCATGTTGCAGGTTCGTTACAAACTCCCTGTCATATTCAAGAAAATCACAGACACGTTCAATAAATAAGAAAAGTTCAGGTGGAAGTGATGACCTGTTAAAACCATACAATGAATCACTGATTAAATGCATATCATTAAAAACCAGGCCATGATTCCACTTCCAGAGAGAGAATCTACTTAACATCTCTTCAAGTTCCTGCATCCGGTGTGTCAGGAAAAGTCGTGTTGAGAGGAGAACATCTGATCCTATAATGAGTCGGTCAAGCTTTTTTGCAGCAATTCTGACAGTGTCGAAGTCTGATGCGGAAAAATCATGATAAGAATCACTTCCGCCATGTTCATATGTATGGAGTGCGGGTTTTACCTTAAGAAAAGTGCTTGATGCAGCAAGAACTGTGGGATCAGGGTGCAGGGATTTATTAATACCCTTATCCCTGATTTCAGGTTTTCTGTTAAATGATACTTGAGATTTAAATTGTTCATTTATCAGGTTTATAGTAGTTTCTTCCTGTCCTTCAGCCTTATTTCGTTCTGCAAGTGATGCCCTTAATCTCTGGATTACGTCAATCGGCTGAGGAATTTTTTTCTCACCATCAGATATAAAGTTCCTGATGCTTTTTACCGAATCATGAAAGAGATCAAAATCTGATGCAGATGGGGAATATTCACCCCGTTTCATAAGTGAGAAGATATTTTCCAGGTTTAAACAGACAGATTCTATCTCGCGAAGGTTTACCGCCCTTGCCGCACCTTTCAGGCTGTGTGTTTTCCTGAAAACCTCTTCAATAAGCACAGGCTCAGGTTCAGACTGATCTACAGCCTTTTCCATCTTGATAAGTCCGTCAGTTATACCGGTGAGAAGTTCTTCTGCATCTTCCCTGAACGTTGCAAGGAGAATTGCATAAAACTCATCATCTGAATTTGTCATAGAGATTGGCTATACCTGGTACTGGAGTGTTATCTTCTTTAAGTCTTATACCCAATTCATGCAGATCTTCTGCAGTCTTTTCTGCTTTATGGGTAATTTCAAGATTTTTTTGTGCTGCATTCCGGATATTATCAATAGCATGAGATATCTGGTCCATCCCGGCAACCTGATCCTGGATGGATGTGGTTATCTCAATTGCTTCATGTGAAGAGTCAGCAATAGATCTTGTCAGAACTTCTATTGCTTTTCTTGCATCAGTTGTAAGTCTGACCGCATCAGCGACAGTATTTGAGCCACGTTCTGCAGATACCACTGTTGAAGAAACCCCCCGTTGGATATCGGTAAGAATAGTCCTGATGGTCCCGGTTGCCTGCTTTGACTGTTGAGCAAGATTGTGAATTTCGTGTGCAACCACTGCAAAACCTTTTCCAAAGTCCCCGGCTTTTGCAGCTTCAATTGAAGCATTTACAGCAAGCAGGTTTGACTGCTCTGAAATGTCAGTAACCGTTGCAATAATCTCCCCAATAGCCTGGCTCTGCTCGGAGAGTTTTACAACATTCATGCTTATCATGTCCATCTGCCGCTGGATATGGTTCATTCCGTCAAGAATCTCCTGAACTGACTGCTGGCCAGTCTCTGAAACTTCAATAGCCTTCATTGCCTTTTCAGACATGGATTTTGTCTTTAGGTTGACAAGATCTGTCTTCTTCCTTACAATCTCCACGGTATCAGATGTTTCATTAACTGTATTTGCAGTCTGGCTGCTTGCAGAGGAGAGCTGGGATGTTACAGTCAGAATCTCACTTGATGCAACAGAAAGCACAGATACACCTTCAAAGAGCTCTTCTGTGATAAGTTTCATGAGCCTTGAAAGTTCAATTCCGATAGTGTTCAGAGCATTGCGGTAAGCAACAAATTCTCCTGCAACAGGTATTTTTTCATCAAATCGTGCTGTAAAGTCACCAGATGCATAACAACCGGCAAGACGCATAGCTTCATTGACCGGTTCGGTGATGGTCTCAAGGGTTTTATTAAATCCGGCAATAATTCTCCTGTAACCGCCACGGAATGCCTTATCATCACCCCTGATTGAGAGGTCTCCGGCCCTTGCTGCATCCGTCAGTTTTGTTGTTTCTTTATGCAGGTGATCAAAAGATTCCACCAGGAGTTGAAGAGCAGGACGAATCTGGTCATGTTCATCAACCGGTCCGGTAAACTCCTGGATATATTCACCATTTGCAATTTTGACGATATTTCCAACAACATTTATCTGCAGGTCATCGGCGAACTCATCCATTGTGGCTGCCATGATACCTATCTCATCTTCCCGTTTGATGTTCAGTCTTGCTGTAAGGTGGCCATTGCGAAGTTCTTTTATCATTACGACAACCTGCTGAAGAGGGCCTGCAATTGAGCGGCCGAACAGGATTGCAATGATAGCACCAATAACAATGGATGAGATAACAATGGCAAGTATGGTATTCCTTATTGCATCTATCGGACCATCAAAATCTGACATTTCAGCCCGGGAGACGATGTACCAGTCAAGCGGCTCAAAGTAAGTATATGCATCAAGAACAGTAGTATCATTCACCTGGTGAATGATTGCACCTTCTTTTTTCTTCAGCATCTCCTTAACATATCCCATATCTGACCAGTTGGCATCGCTTAATGTGGGATGAACAAGAACCATTCCATTTCCGTCAAGAACAAACATGTACCCGTTATTTCCTACAACAGTGTCGCGGATACTCTGTTTAACAACATCAAGAGTCTGCTCTTCCTCAGTTCCTACAAACAATACACCAATTACTGCTCCATTTTTGTCTTTAATCGGCTCATATGCTGTAACATAACTGACACCAAACAGATCCCGCCTCCCATAATAGGTCTCTCCCTGCTTTACAGCTACTTCATAGACATTATCGGTCAGATGTGTCCCGACAGCACGTTCACCGTCAGTTCCCTTGACATTTGTAGAGATCCTGACTGCATAGGTGTTGTTATATACCTGGAATACTGTCGCCGCTCCTCCTACAAGATCCCTTACACCATCTACAATCTCAAAATTCTCATTTACTATAAACTCTTTCCCGTTCCGGTCAATCAGAGTCATATTTTTGTCAATGATCTCCGGGGTCCCCTTTGCGTAAAAATTCTGCCTTAATACATTCAGGTCACTATTCACCTTGTTTCTTGTAAGCTTGTAGACATCATTGGTCCATCCTTTCATATCCTGGACCTGTGTTTCAAGCAAAGTCTCTATCTGCTCATTTATTACGTTTACAGAACTTGAGTAAGATACAACTCCCAATAGCAAAGTAGGGATAATTGCAAGGAATAATGATATCACAAGGATTTTTGTTCCAACTTTCAAATTAGAGAAAAACTGGATCATAATGCCTCCTCATTAAGGCAGACCTTCATATGATAAATATGATAAGATCTTTTCCACTCTGGTATCAGATATGCCATTATAACAGTATTCCATTCAGGTTTCAGTATCATCTACTATCATCCTGGAATCTGTTAATAATACCTGTGCATTCAATACATGTAGTGAACCGATAGTTCCGCAGATATATGGTTCCCATTCTTTTTGTTCTTTCCTGACTGTCCGGACGATCTCTTCGATCTTCAAAGTTCCAATTCCAGTTATCTGGTCGACAAGAATACCAAATGTAAGGTTTCCATCGTTGAGAACAATAACCCGGTTCAGATCTGTGAGTCCTCTATCAGGAATGGATAAAAGAACCCTTAAATCAACCAGAGAGATTATTTCACCCCTGACTGAACAGATACCAGCGATAAAATCCGGTGAACCGGGAACCGGGGTTATTTCTGAGGTCTGAATTACCTCCTTGATGTACTTCATCTCCACCGCGTACTCCTGGTACATGAGATTGAACCTTATCACGCTGATGACCGGGGGTCTTGATCTCTTTTCTTCCGGCAGCGCCAGTTGCATTGCACGTTCCCTAAGTAGCCGCTCTATCTCCTGCTGATCGCGCACAGAAGAAACCTGGGGAAATTCATCTTCATCCAGGATGTCTGGGATAATATCTGCCAGTTTTGTCTGGCTGGCAGCTCCATGATCAAGGAATTTTGTAAGATCAAAAATAATAATCAGGTCAGATGTGACGATCCTGATACCTGGGATCATAGTCTGAAGACATTCTCCGTTAAACCCGTTGTCGGGTCTGATGTTGCCTCCCTGTATTATGAAAGTTTCATCAACCCAGAGAGCTACTATTTCAAGCCCTTTCCTGACGATAATCAGGTTATCGGAAGGAAGAGGAAAGCGCTTCTTAAAACCGAACAGTATTCTTACTGAATAAACCTTAATTATTTCTCCGTGAAGGTTTATAGTCCCTACCTGGGCAGGCTGTCCCCCATCTTCATGAGTGAAACTGACCATTCTGATCATAAACACTGCATCAGAAATGGGAATTCCACACCTGATATGGCCGACTGAGAAGAACAGGTAATTATCCATGATGATTTTTCAATACAGATCATTCAGAATTTGTTTTTTTTCAATATAATACCGCAGTATTTGTAGTCAGACTGTAGTGAGTAAAATGTTTGAAAATCTTTATTTAATATTATTATTATCGGCAAATATTTGATAATTGAGTAGAAAATCTACCTTTTTCATGATCATCAGCTGATCGATATAATAATAATATAATAAAAACAATGGAATGAATCAGGGATGGGGATGGGTCCTGGTACAGTAGTTCATCTTTCTGATATTGATATTGAGGTAATTGATATCCTATCTGAAGTCGGTTTGAAGAGCGGGGAGGCCCGTGTTCTGGTTATTCTTTTTAAAGGATATGACCTGACTTCGCGTGAGCTTGAAAGAATATCTGATCTCAGACAGCCTGAAGTGAGTATTGCAATCAATCAGCTGATAAAAAGAAGCTGGGTCTATGTTACCAGCCATATTACAGAAAAGAAAGGTCGTCCAGTCAAGGTTTACAGTCTGCTACGTTCAATAGATGAGATCCTTGATCAGATCAAAGGCGAGATAGAAGGAGATTACCGCAAAAAGATTGAGGTTATTGAAAGGGTAAGGGTTATGGTCAGGGAAGCAAAAGAAACCGAATAACCCTGTTTCACCTGACAAATCTCCGGTATCTGAAGTATATATATCCATCCGGATAATCCGGAAATAATCTTATTTTTAAAGAAACAACATCTGGTTCATCAGGAATATTCAGCCACCAGAAATATCAGGGAATGATGTAATACCTTATTGTAATATCTGGTGATCATCTGTGAAAATATCATTTTGGGTAATATCCATCATTCTAATTTTTATTTGTTCTGCCGGTCCGGTCGCTGCCAAAGATATGACTGACCAGATTTTCTATCCTGAATACTGGTATCAGCAGGGTGTTTCTGAATTCCTTTTAAAGCATTATGACCGTGCTCTAACTCTCCTTGATGCAGCCATTGCCCAGGATCCTGATCTTGCTGATGCCTGGTACTGGCGTGGAGTAGTATTAAGCGCTCTTGGAGACAGTAAAGAATCTGCTGAATCCATAAAAAAAGCAAAAGCCATGAATCCTATGATCGATGATCCCTTCCACCGGCGTGTAGGGCCTCTTGCTGATCTATCTATAACACCTGTTCCAACTCCACGGGTTGTAAAAGATGAAGAGCAGCTTCAGATGGTTGAAACAAATATCGATCTCTCCAAGCAACCGGACCCAACCGGACCTGACCTTGTAATAACCTCATTTACTCCAAGGGTCAGGGAGGGAAATCCACAACTGGAGATAAAAGCCACGATAGAAAATCAGGGATATCGTCCATCAACTGACTTTTTTATCACTTTTTATGCATCAAATGACAAAACTATCACTCGCGATGATTCTCCAATCGGGTACTATCTTATACAGAACCTGAAACCAGGGGAAATAAAACATCTTACAGGATATTTCCCGATGGATCGCATGGAACAAGGTGACTTTTACATTGGGGCTATAGCAGACCAGGGAAATGAGATAATGGAAGTATCAGAGGATAATAATGTGGCTGTTTATCCTGAAAAAATTACCATCCCTGATGTAAAAAATTCAGCTTTCCTTGTTACAACCGGCTCTGTCCCATTTGTATCAGAAGAAATTGAGAAAGATACCAGATTTGCGATTATAAGGCCGGACCTTGTGGTAAACAAGGTTACATGTCAGGAGTCAGCAGTGCAGGGAGGCACCCTTATTGTCAATACCACAGTGAAAAACCAGGGAACAGCATCAGCAGGA
>JAQVIE010000082.1 GCA_028695895.1 Methanospirillum sp.
TTACCATTTCACTCCGGATGAGATAATGGAATTAATAGAACAGAACTTAGAATTGGAAGATCAACCAATTATTAAGGATAAAATTTGGTTGGCCAGATAAATTTTCATTATTTTCTTTTACTGATAAAATAAAATGGACGTTTAAAGAAAACAAATGGATTATTTTTTATTTCTATCGGGTAAATCCCTTCACTGGCTGTTCTGACATCTTCAATTGTATAAAAAGTATGGGGATGAAAATCTCTTATCAATGGGATAAGATGAGGAATTTTGGATCTTTTTACAACCATGAAGATGATGTGGACCGTACCATTCGCTCCTTCTCCGGCAAAATTTGTTACGCCATATCCATACTGACGCAATCTTGAGATAAATTCCCCTGGTGGGTGTGGAGTTATTAACCGGATGATTGCCATACCAAGTCTCATCCTTTCTTCCAGTTCCATTCCAATATATGTTCCTGCTGCAAATCCTGCCCCGTATGCAATATAACAGACAGGATTAGTAATATTAGCCATAACCTGACCGATTGCAAGCAACCAGATAGTTACTTCAAAAAACCCAAATATTGGTGCTATATTCTTAAAACCTTTAGATATCAGGATATACCGGATAGTTCCGATTGAGACATCGCAAATTCTGGCAAGAAAGATAAGTACTGGCACTATCCCAAATGCAAAAAGATCAGACGAGAGAAATCCGATTTCCATAAAACAATTGAATACTCGGCTGCGCTTCTAATTATAGCTACCGAACAGCGTAGCCTTTAGGATAGAAAGGAAGTGAATGTTTATAAACTGGTTTTCATAATACCATTCTTGTAATTCTTCATGTATGGAAAATAAATATTATTTCTGTATTTATTAGAATATTTGATCCGTTATACTGATAAGTATCTGAATCAATATTCATGCATCTATGACAGGGACAATGTTAGTTGCAATCGATGGATCTCCTGAAGGGTTTAATGCACTCATCTGGGTTTTAGATCATATTAAAGAAGGAGGAAGAGCATGTGCCCTGTATGTTATTTCACCTTCAAAATATGCGGCACTTGATGGGGCTGCGGGTTATGAAGGAATTTCTACAATACATGAAATACGTGAACGAATAGTACAGGAGGAAAAAAAACTGGTAATAAGGAGAACAAAAGAACTTGCTCATGACCGTAATGTAGATATTGAGATAATTGTGAGGACCGGGGATCCAAGAAATGAAATTATAAAGACCGCAGAAGAGATTGGAGCCGGCCTTATTGCAGTTGGATCCACCGGAAAAGGTCTTGGGGCCAGGATACTGCTTGGAAGTGTAAGTACCTATATAATGACACATGCAACTGTAACCACAGTTGTTGTTCGATAATTGTTTTTATTTCAGACCATTCTGAAATTACCATTATTTTTTTATCACTTTATACCTACTATAATACATGAAGAAATTTACTTTTTTTATTCTGCTTTTTTTTATTTTTGCTGTATTTACTATTGGATGTACTTCCTTTGAGGGGTCAGAATCAGGAGTTTTTTCAGAGGATTCGTTCTATAATTCCAAGGTTACATATGAGAGTGAAAACTACGAATATGCATCGTTTCCAGGTGAGGCAGGATCGTCAGCCCTTGGATATACAAAAACCAGTTCAATCGAAGTTTTGTCACCTGAACAAAAGATCCTCAAAACTGCCGATATCAAGATTGAAGTAGTCAATGTTTCGGTATCAGCTGAAAAAGTAAAAGAGATCTCAAAGCGATATGGCGGTCTTATCCAGTCATTATCTGTATTTGCCGGAAAAAATAACAGGTATTCCGGAAAGGTTACTTTAAGGATTCCTGAAGAATTTTTTGATGACGCTTTGGCAGAGATAAATTCTATAGGAACGGTTTTGTCAAGTTCTGTGAGCGCTGAAGATATTACAGAGGAGTTTGTTGACCTTGTCGCGCAGCGCGATTCCCTGACTAATCAGCTTGCCCAGTATAACCGGTTACTATTAAAAGGTCAGAATGTTACAGAAATATTAATTATACAAAAAGAGATTGAACGGGTTCAGTTGGAGCTTGATCGAATTGTTGGCAGAATGAAATATCTTGACAACCGGATAAAACTCTCAACTATATCGATAAGCCTGTCAGAACCTGCACAGGTCATGTCTCCTGGTGGATATTCACTTCCGGGAGTTATCAGTGACGGGATAGCAGGGTTTGTCGATACTGTTGTCTGGCTTTTTGTCGCAGTTCTGACATTATTACCCATAATACTTCTTGGAGGAGCAGGGTACTGGATATACCGGCGGAGAAAAAAACAGGCTTGATAATTAGAGAAATATATAAAGGCAAAAAATGAAAAAAACCCAAAATATACTAGTACTTAGAGATGTCCTTATCCCTGGAGGGCGAATTGCGGATATAACCATCTCAAACGGACTGGTAAAGCATGTCGGAGCGACAGGAAAGGCTGACCAGGAGATTAGTTGCAATGGAAAAATCGTGCTTCCAGCAGGGACCGACTTACATGTTCACATGAGGGATGGTGTTCAAAAAAATAAGGAAACATGGGAAAGCGGGACAAAAAGTGCCGTTGCAGGAGGTATAACAGTTGTTGTGGACCAACCAAATACTATTCCTCCGCTTACTACTCCTGAACTGATAAATAAGCGAATGATGCTTGCCAGCTCCCAGGCATATTCAAGATTTGCAATTAATGGTGGGGTGACAGGTGAGGCTGATCTTGCAGGTATGTGGCAGGCAGGAGTTTTTGCATTTGGAGAAACTTTTGTCGGCCCTTCAAGTTATGGAGAGGCCGTATCAACAGAGGTACTTTCCCGCATGATGAAGGAGGTTGCCTGTTTTAATGCCCTTATGACTATACATGCTGAACAAGTGACAGAAGGTCAGAATTATTCACTTTCTGATCATGATAATCTTCGTCCGATAAGTGGTGAGGTGAAGGTGATTCAGGATATTCTTGATTTGAACAGTATTGACAATGGCTGTAATCTTTACTTTTGTCATCTCTCTTCTGCTGATGCTCTACGTGCAATTCCAGATGGAACTGCCATCCGTGAAGTAACTCCTCATCATCTTTTCCTCTCATTTGAAAAATTTGAGCCGGATGATGTTTATGGTAAAGTAAATCCTCCACTTCGTTCTGAAACAGTCAGGCGGGAATTATTCTCATGCTGGAATAAAATTGATGTTATTGGATCTGATCATGCTCCTCATACAGTGCAGGATAAAAACCAGGAGTTTTTTAAAGCTCCTTCTGGTATTCCCGGAGTTGAAACCATGATCCCCCTGCTGATGAGTCAGGTTATGGATAAGAAGATAAGCATACTGGATATTATAACTAAGACCTCCTGGAAACCGTCAGAAGTTCTTGGAATAAGGAAAGCCGGGTATTTACCTGGAGAGCGGGCAGATTTTGCAATCTATCCTGATGAACTGACCACAATTACAACTGAGTTCCTCCATAGTGCTGCAGGATGGTCACCGTACGAAGGAATGAAAGCCGTTTTTCCTGAACAGACAATCCTTGGAGGAGAGATTGTTTATGATTCTGGAGATTTTTTCCGGCCTGAATCTTCAGGTGACACACCAAATTCCCAACTCTGGTTTCCTGGAAGAGGTTATTACCTTTGAAAATTGATATATAAGTAGTGCCCTTCCACGTTTCCATAGGTCCCCGGGTGATAAGATGAGGTATCATAGGGTGATCCACGGGACAACCCGGGAACGGTACATTTTAAGGCACCGCCTGGCTGAGGGCGTTTAATAGGTGAAGTACGGCAAAAGCCACTTGTGATCCATATTTGTTAGTGCCAGGCGACAATTCTGATTTCAAGATTTTTATTACTGTTTAATCTTTTGTTTTTCAGGATATGATGAGATATTATGGAAATCTCCTTGGATCAGTCATCACATCAATAATCACCGGACACTTAAGATTCATCGCCTGGTTCACCGCTGGCTCCAGTTCTTCAGGTTTCATAACCCTGATTCCTTCTCCACCACATGCTTTGGCATATAAAGCAAAATCAGGATTAAGTAATTTAGTTGCGAAATTCGGATATTTTTCAACTTGTTGTTCCACCCTTATCATGCCAAGCTCATGATTATTGAGAATTATAATAATCATGGGAAGGTTGTACTTTACCGCTGTGATAAAATCACCCATTGCCATGGCAAAACCCCCGTCACCTGTGATGCAGAATACCGGTTTTTCCGGATAAGCAATTTTTCCTGCTATGGCTCCAGGAAAACCAAAACCCATGGTGGCAAGATAACCAGACATGATAAATTTTTGACCATTCATCCTGAAATTTCTACCAAACCACCAGCCATTCTCACCAACATCTATAGATATTATTGCATCTGATGGAATGGTTTTTGAAAGAACTTCCATGATATAAGGGGGCCGGATAGGAATGGAAAGATCTTCTGCTTCTTCTTTTCTTATCTTTTCCCAGGGCGCTTTTACGGTATTGACTCTTTTTTTTGCATTTGAATGTCCGGATTGTGGGATTTTTGATAGTATTTCTGATAAAACCTCTCCTATATCACCATATAACGGAAGAGTATCTTTTCCTTTCCCAAGTCGAAGTGGATCGTAATCAATCTGTAGTATCCGAATATTTTCCGGAACCCCGGTCATTTTTGAGAACCCTACTCCAAGTGTTATAAGAAGGTCTGTCTGTTCAACCATTGTTCGTGCCCCAAAAGATCCGACCGTTCCCAGGATTCCTGCATACATGGGATGATCGTCAGGAAATATTCCTTTTGCGCGGAAAGTAGAGAGAACAGGAGCATCGATTCTTTCAGCAAATGACTCAACCAGGTCAGAATATGAGTACGCTCCCCATCCAGCAAGAATGACAGGTGATGAGGATGTACTGATAAGGTCAATGGCTTTTTGAATGGTTCCTGAATCAGGTCGAACCATGAGAGAGGGAATCACTCCCTGGCCTTCGATTTTTTCAGGATCAATTTCCAGTTTCTGTATATCATTCGGGATAGAAATTTGAGCAACTCCTTTTCGTACTATGGCATGCAAAATTGCCATTGTCAGTATTTTCACGACCATTTTTTCGTCATATATGGTGTTGTTAAATACAGTAACCGGTCTGAAAAAAGCGTCCTGGTCAATCTCCTGGAATCCTCCTGGCCCGGCATATTGCATTTCAACCTGTCCGTTTATTGAAAGAACAGATGCTCTGTCTTCCTTTGCATCATAAAGGCCGGTGGCAAGATTTGTTGCCCCTGGTCCTGCAATGGTAACACATGCGGCTATTTTTCCGGTCAGTTTATTGTATGCAGATGCGGCCATTGCAGCATTTTCTTCATGACGAAAGAGGGTGAACTTTGCTTTATCATTCTTTCGTATAGCATCAATTATACCAAGACTGCTTGTTCCAGGTACACCGAAATATTCTGTGATGCCAAAATGGACCAGGTTTGTTATTAGCACCTCAGAGACTGTTTGCAGCGTTGATGTACCCGGTCCTGTATCCCTGATCTCTTCAAATAACGTTTTGTCTGCCTTGCACACAGGACATCTCCAGCTATCAGGAAGTGAGGAAAACGGAGTATCAGGGGGGATATCTGTCGACGGATCTCCTTTTTTTTCATCATAAATATAACTACAGATTTTGCATTTCCATAATGTCATATTATGAAAATTGCATGGTATGATTATAATATTATGTAAAAAAAGACGGTTAATTTCTTGTTTTCATGATCATTATTCCCTGCTGCTTAGTAGCGGCTACCTGTTAGATTGAGGGGGATTTATATACAGTTTTAAAAGAAGGATGAATAAAAAGGGAAAATGAAAGAGATAAAAGAACGGAGAGAAAATTTTGTACGGGGGGTGAAATATTATTACAGAAATTTTCAGATCTTACCAAAATAGATTATTGAATATCATATTAAAGGCCAGGTGCTTTTCGTACTTGTTCAGGTGTGTAGACACAATCAGCCTGAATGTCTTCTTTCACTTCAGATATATCTTTCAAATAGACCTCAGATAACATGCCATCAAGATTACACTTTTTCCTGACTTAAGCTGGCATAGCCATAATCTGGCTTTGTGAAAAAATCAAAATATGTATCCCGGCTTTGTTGGTTTATGATTCTTTCAAAAAAAATTTAAAAAGTTTCCGGATGAGCGTTAAACCGTTACAATAAGCGCCCCGGCTGGGACTTGAACCCAG
>JAQVIE010000083.1 GCA_028695895.1 Methanospirillum sp.
ATGTTTTAAGAAGAGCCTTTTTTTCGTATTCCAGATCAAAATCAGAAATGTCCGGGTGTAAATAATTCGCTATTGATTCCATGGTCAGGACCCAGGACGGACCTGCGCTGATATGTGTTCCTGAAACCATAAATATACTATCCTTCTCTAAAGCAGGAGCAGAAAGGTCTTCTCTCATGCATAAATCTACAAAATCCTGGTGTGTCAGATGACCAGGGCCTGAAACAATAAGAACTTCTGGTTGTAATTTTTGAAATGCATCCCTTGTGAACCGTTCAGATGATTTTTCATTATATCCCAGATTATAATTTAAAACGTCTCCTCCTGCAAGTTTTATGAGTGTATTTTCCATTTTATCCGGATATGAGGGGAGAAGCGGATGAGAAAGGACTGAAAGGACACGCGGTTTTTTTGGTACACTGGAATTTTTCTCAATTATCTGAATTCTCTCTGAAAGGAATCTGATGACCGGCTCAAATGAGTCACTCCCTGACCATTGCTGTAATACCTGTAAAAATTCGATATATCCCTTTGGAGTCTGAAGCTTTGTCTGTAACTGTTCCAGATAATCATTGGATAATAATTTTGTCAGTACCATTCCCATAGTGGCTTCATCAGAGATTCCCACCGCTTTTAAAATACTGTACACCATATCAAGTGCTACAGGAGTTCTATACCCTCCTCTGAACCGTGGTTCATGATAGAACTGTGAATACCACCTTCCTCTGACAGGGATGGAATAATTGCAAGAAGGGCATACCTGCACATACCTGCCTGAAAAACGAGCCCCCATCGGGCCATTAAATGAACGTTCAACAAGTAATTCATTGCAATCCGGACAGTACGTATTCAGATAAGTGGTTGACGGTGTATTGAAAAGATAGACAAATGGCAGATATTTCCTACAGGCTGAGATGATCTCCTCAGCAGCGGTGGCGGAGGGTTCAAGAGCGGTATCTGCTCCATGAAAAGGAATAAACCGCATGACATGCAGTGGAATATCAGCAGATATCTTCTGTATCCGCTGTGCAATAGTGACAATCTCTTCCATGCCTGATGTTTTGCACACCGCAGCAACCTCCAGATGTATTTTTCTGAAATGAATTGTTTTCAAGGTTTGAAAAACCTGTTCTGCATTACAAGGAGCCCCGTTTATCTGGTATGCATGAACTGACAATCCTTTCAGCCCGATGGTGATAAAATCAATATGGTCCAGAAGAATATCCAGCGCTTTTTCTGACATGCATCCATTAGAAGCACATCCTATGGATAATCCGGTTGCATGCAGTTCCCTGGCAACACGGGCAACCGTCCCAAGAGATACGGTCGGTTCATTCAGGCAAAAAATTGCTCCGATACAGTCATTATCTTTTGCTATACGAAGAATATCTGCCGGATCTGCATGAATAAGAGCATCGGTTAACAAATCCTGGTTTTTTGCCAGAACATATGATACACACCCCTCACAGGAGAGATTACAACCAATAGTAGAAAGAAGCAGATAATGTCCACCCGGAGTATAGTGAAGAAAAGGAATGGTTTCAATAGCGCCAGGCCAGAGAGCCAGGTACCGGTCAGGGAAACGTTCTGATATCTCCCCATTGATGCAGGTATACATCCTGCATCTTCCATATCCTCCTTCCTTAATACTACACTGGTGACCGCACATTTCGCATTTCATTAAGGTCACCTGAAAAAAGTTATGAGGAAGGTTTATTCAGAATGATCTGAGTGTGGTCTGAAAAAATGTCATCAACATCTTCATCAGAAAGGTCTATCCGATAGAATTTTTGATAAAAGTTCTTTATTTCATCTTTGATATCAAATGAAACATATTCCGGATAAATTACACTCTGAAGCCAGAGAGTCCCAAGAATTGATTCTGGAACTGGAAGTTCCCAGCTCATGAGATATTTCGGCATCCTGAAAACCTGTTTTTCTTTGACCGCTGAAAGAGACTGCCAGGCCGGATCAGCCAGAATATCCCCTACACTTGCAGGGCAATAAGGAAGAAGGACGACAGCACTTGGGTCCCATTCATATACCTGCTCCATGGAAACAGTATTATCTCCACCAGAAAGACCCTTTGCTGCGTTTGATGCTCCGGCAATCCTGGCTATTTCAGCTTCATAATAATCATCACCAAGTGTCTGGAGCGGGGATCGCTGCCCAAAGTAAATCCTTTTTCTTTCATTGTCAGGAATACCATTACCAGTCTCCCTTACGGCATTTACCTTCTGGTTATAATAATCAATAAATTCCTGGGCTTCTTTCTCCTTTCCAAAAATTTCACCGATTATTTCATAACTTTTTGCCAGATTTTCAGCCTCTTCAAGGTCGATTTGTACAATTGGAATTGAAATCCTTTCAATATCATTATTGATAGTTTCATAATCAACAGAAGAAATGACAAGTTCAGGTTCCAGTCTCATCAATTCTTCAAGATTAACATTTGTTTTACATCCGGCAGATGGAAGGGAACCAAGTCTTGGCTGAGTCTTATTCACCAGATCCCTGTTTGCAGGTCCGATACATGTTCCGACCAGTCTGTCATCTGCTTCGATGATATAGACAAACTGACTGGAAAAAGGATCCACGGTAACCACTCTGGTTACATCTGTCGGAATTTCTACCTGTCTGCCAGTAATATCAGTAATTGTGATTGTACCGTCAGCACTTATACATCCGGGAATTAATAAAAGACCAGTGACAAGAATACAGAATACACGGGTTAACGAAAATTGCATAATACACTCCTGATATGATCAAATGATCCATATGCAATATGTTAACTCTGTAATAAGAATCTATCTAAATAGATGGTGCAGATTAATGTTTTTCAATTAACTTATGTAATCAATCTATAAAAATACGGAGTTGTTTGTTAATTCCATTAATTCCATTTATTTCATGTTTTTTCCTGAGAAATTTGGATCTTAAAATTAGTTTAACATCATCGTACAGGGTTTGAACATAAGAGTTCGTATATTGCTTTTCCGGAATAAGGCTGACAAGAGCTGAGAGATATTCTTCAATGTATCCTGCGGAGAATGCCGGGTATGTGACCCGGATTACACTGCTCTTTAAAATACCAGTGATCTGAATGTTTTCAGGTTTTTGAATATGATAGCATGGAGAGAGGTATTGGTATCCGGTTATGGCATATGTTCCCTGAGATAGGATATCAAGTATTTCAAATGTCACCTGACCTGACAGCAGATAATCCACACACAGGTACCCGTCATTCAAAACTCCTCTTTTAAGAACTTTAAGTATATTCATAGGCTATCATAGGTGATTGATTTGTATGGCAAAAAATATACTCCTGAAATCTTTTATTAAAAAAGGAGGGAAAAAATTATCCCTGGATTTTTGCAGATGCCCTGATAAACGACCTGGTAGGTTGGACTGATGTATATGGAACATGATAAAAACGCTTGTAAAACCGGTCAGCAACCTCATCCATCTCCCAGTCACATCTCTTCGGATGAAATGACATTGCCAGAAGCATAAGACCTAAAATCCATCTCGGGCTTCCAAAGTCCCATGATGCAGGTAATTCAATAATATTGCCTTCAGATATTGCAGGGACATTCAGGTCATGTTTTTTACAATATACAATACATTCTTCTTTCGGAAGAGAAAAAAGACCTGAAATGCATATCCATTCAGGATTGAGCATTAAAAACTCTTCATGGGATAAGTTTACTCCCGGCTTTCCGGTTCGTTTTATCATCCGGTTTACCGGGTTCCCTCCAGCCACTTCCACCAGGTGGTTCTCAAATCTTCCTCCGTTAAGAGAATATATCGGGTATCCCATGGTATAGAGAACACGGGGACCCGATGTCCCTTTAACTGCCTGGATAACCCTGTTTTTCATCTCTTCCAGGACAGATACCAGTTCATCCCCTGCATCTTTCTGGTTAACAATATCTGCAACTTCACGAATTATATCATAATATGATGAAATCTTTTGGATTCTTTCGTGAATGGAACTGATTCTTCCATGGGCAAGGTATGATCGCCAGAGCTTTGGAGCGCACAATGGATCATCAACCCCAAGACAGGCTACAATTCCCTGGATACATTCAAGGGCACGGGTCGGCCGGTATCCCCCATCCATACCCTCCTCTTCATACCTGAAGGATGATGCTTTTCCAAAGACAGGAACCTGGTATCCACATGAACATATTCCGGTATCAAGAAAAGTCATTGGTCTGCACCCCATGGGCCCGTACATCTCACGTGTGGACAGTACATTTTCACATTCAGGGCAGACTGTGTTGATATACGCTGTACCAGGTGAATTTAAAAGATATACATGAGAAGCAAATGTCCTTAACCGGTCACAGAGAAGTTCTGATTCAGGAACTGAAGGTTCATACTCCTGGCCAAGATCTCCAAATGCCATGCATCTCATTATCTGGATTGGTATCCGGTCTGAAATATCTACAATCTCCTGTACCTGGGAGATTAAATCTTCCTCCTGTCCTTTTGCATGCATAAATGCAGTTTCAACATGCACCCCTCCCTCAACAAGCCTTCTGATATTTTTGTTGACAATAGTATCATCAAAAATCCCACAACTTATGAGATTCTTCTCATCCTTACCCTTAAGACCGATATTTATCATGTCAAGGACTGGAAGAAGAAGATCCAGGGAATGGTCTGAAAAATACCCATTTGATGAACATCCGACAAACATCCCTTTTTCTTTGGCAAGGGCTGCAACCCTGAGAAAAGAAGGAAGTGACACAGTTGGCTCATTCAGGCAGAAAATTATTCCACGACAGTCATTTCTTTCTGCTTCGTCGATTATCTCTTCTGCTGACCTGTGCTTAAGGCCGGTTCCCATGTCATCTGTATTTCTGACAAGCACCTCTGAAACACAGCCAGGACAACTTAGATTACATCCAATCGTGCTGATTTGAAGGGCTTTTGCCTGTGGAAAGGCATGAATGAATGGAATGGTCTCAACCGATATCGGAGTTATAACCAGCCAGTTATCAGGAAACCGTTCGGTTATCTCATCACTGGCAGATGTATACATGCCGCATCTGCCGGTTCCTCCTGATTGTATATTACAATGATGAGGACAGTAAGGGCATACTGTCATTCCTTCACCATCATGAGCCAGATTCCTGAATCGTCGTTAATCACCGAGTAATTGTGTACTTTTATCTTTTCCATCACCGACCTGATGACTTCCGGGGAACGTGACATCAGCCGTTCTTTCATTCCTGATTCAAAATCTGATTTTCTTTCTTTCATGGCTGAGACTATCTGCTCTTTTAATGCAGTATTCCCAAAACCTCCCCCGATATAGGTCTTACCACCAGGCTTTAACACCCGGTAAATCTCTGACAGCCCTTTCTCCAGATCCTCCCAGAAAAACCACGACCCTCTGCTGACGATGAGATCAAAACTGTTGTCATCAAAAGAAATCTCACAAACGTCTCCGCATGACGGAATGACTTTTTTGGTCAGTCCTTTTTCAGAGATCCGTCTCTGGCAGATCTCTACCATGTCTGGTGAACAGTCAAGAGCATGAACTGTACATTCAGAAGCAAGAGCAAGAGCTGTTGCCAGATGTCCTGGTCCGCTCCCGACATCAAGGGCCGTTCCTGAATGAATACCGGTGTTCGTAACAATCTGCTCTGCAATAACAGGATAAATGGGAGAAAAAATTGTGTCAGCAATCACTAAAAATTCTTTGCTATCCTTTTTTCCCATTTTTTTCGCATTTTGTTTATTATTTTGTTCCATAGTCATCAGTCATAAACCGGAACATCACTTACCAGACCATCAAGTTCTGATGCAGTTAAATCAACACCATAGAAAGATGAATAAAATTCAGATATCTTCTTTTTCAGCTGTTCACTGGAGTATTTCTCCGGGTACAGGGTGTGAAGCATCCAGTACAGGCCAGGGATCTGGTTTGTGCCTGGAGGACGATCAAACCAGGAGAATGGTGCAAGGGGTACTCCATATACTCTGCCTGACTGAACTGCATGGATATCTTTCCAGAGTGGGTCAGTGAGAACTGATGTTGCGAAATTTGAATCACTGGCGATGATTACATCAGGATTCCAGCTTAGCACCTGTTCAAGGGAGACTGGTGTCATACCATATCCTGGTGTGACTGTTGTCTCGGCAACGTTTTTTCCGCCACAATAGTCGATAAGCATGGCATGCTGC
>JAQVIE010000084.1 GCA_028695895.1 Methanospirillum sp.
GTGCAGTAACACCGGTGTAAAAAGGGATCTTTTTTGTTGCCTGAAGTGCCGAGCTCATGACAGTCCAGGCAAAATTGCATTCGGTTCCACCCGGCATTGCTACCAGATGGTCTTCGACCCAGAGTGTATCAAATCCTATCTTTTCTGCTGCTATTGACTGTTGCAGACACTCGGCTGGTGTCCATGCATCAGCGATTGAGAAATACCCAATTTTTGTCTTCATAATTCATCCCTTTCCAACATTTTCTTCTCAAAAAAATCTTCTTACTTACATTGCATAGAACATAATTTCATAAATAACCATATGGTTCCATGGTCATGATCCATTTTTAATGGATAAAATATGAAGAGGGCATTTTTATACAAAAAAAGTGATTTTTGAAAAATTATCGTGGTTTCAGGATGCGGACAAAGCACCCTGCTCAAGTTTCTGGGTGATTGAGACAGTGAGTAGCATCAGGATTCCAATGACGATAACCAGGAGGGGGAGGAGGATGGCAACGCCTATCATCCCGATAAGGTTGGGGAGAAGGACCGGCATGAACATGTTGATGCCGAATATGATTGTTACCAATCCGGTTATCATCAGAATGAAAAGTAGCCGTTTGATGATTGGTGGGAGGGTGACAGCTTCTTCAGGTGGGTGTTTTATTCCGTACAGGGTTGGGGCGACGATCTGTGTTACAAGGATCATCACACCGGTCACGAGGTTTTGTAATCCAAGAATTGACTGAATAACTTCGGATACTATTCCGGGGACGATACAGGAAAAAATTCCTACACCTGCACACAAAATTCCGAATATCACTATAGGCCAGGATCTGGTCACCGTGCTTCCCACGAACTGGCCAAGGGCAAGCAGTTGAAGCGAGGTCAGCACAAGGAGCAGACCGAGCTGGCCGTCGGCATTGAACGAGGGTAATATACCCAGGATGGAGAAGAAGATTAGGAATCCGAGTAGAATCATCAGGCAACCCTGATAGGTGCTTATGGCATTTCCCATTGTAAGAGATGTTTTTTGGAACAGACAGAATCTGGTATGTGATGGTGTTTCCAGCTGGTTTGTCTTTTCATCCTCTCCAGGATATTTATGCTGCACTTTATGGATGCTCCAGGCAAGGAAAAAAATAGATGCCCCGATGATGAGACAAAAAACAGCGGTTACCTGATCTGGCATTATGCCTGGGAACAGTGTGACTATTCCCAGTACAACCTCAATTCCATAGACGAGAATACAGGCAACTGTCAGATGCTGTAGGATACCCGGGACCTTCAACCAGGCTTGGGCTTTGTCCTTCGCGGTGAACAATTGAATCAGCCCCAGGGCTCCGGTTATAAGAACTATCAGGCCGGCAAGCAAGCGGATCATACTGCCCAGATGCTCAGGATAGAAGATAGCAAGAGTCCCGGTCATCGCGGTGACAATCCCGATGACTACCACGAACCATGATCGAAGAAGATCACCAAATGGAGTTTTTCCCATGGTTATAGCCTGTATTGAGACAAGAACCACGAAAAGCCCATACATACTACCTTCTGTGTAGGGTAGCATCTCTTTGGTGATCAGAAAGAGAAGCACCCCGAAGAGGAGAAAAAATACGCCGCCGATAACCAGTATCACTACTTCGAAGGAGAGGTCTATCTCTGTCTTTTTTGTGATATAAGGCTGCAGCCCCTGTCCGGATTCCTGTTTCATAGTAACGAATATCCTCCATAAAAGAGAAAAGATTCGATGGTCGTGGTAATCATTTTTTGCTTTCTTCCGACATTATAATCCGTTTTCCTCCGTTTTAGGAGTTTATCAGAAAATGTGTATCCAGTACATGAGTTATCTCCAGTGAAGATACTGTTTTTTTTCTTGCAATAATCCACGGTATTCATCCTTCATATTCTCTGGCTTTCCCAATATCTGACAGCCGGATTATCACCATTTTGCGCAGCATGGAATCTTTATAACAAATTATTGATAACATGGATTCGAATATAAGTATTGTGATTCTTCTTTCCTCTTTCATTAAATGATATTTTTAAAAAATTTGTCTTTAATAGGTCTGTTGCCAACTTTTCGGCATGAAAAATGATATTCCTGAATATACAACTGGTCTGACATGTCCTGGATGCATTACCCCCAGGGTTGACAAATACCTGTAACACAAGTTGCTATTGTTTAATGATTAATTGAAACCGCCACTTGTCACCAAAAAAAGTTACCTGATTCTGTCTTCTGGAAAACCTCATATGGTTGACTGACCATCAGGTAATTATGAGTCATATGATGAAATGGACGGATTTTTTTCGAATCAGCATTTTGCTATTACTCTTTGGAATATCATGTGTATATTCCACAGTTGCAGAGAATGAAATAGATGAAACAGAAAGCGTATTTATCGATTTAATCTCTTTAAAACCAGTCATAGAGATTGGTGATACAATATTTATTGAAGGATATATAGTCCCCTCCCTTCTGGCTCGTCCGGGAGACAAGGTTCTTTTGCAGGTTACATCTCCCAAAGAAAGCAGGGCAGATACCTATTATCAGCAAAAAACAAGCACTGACGGAATATTTGGCATGGAACTTCAGGCAGATGCAATTGGTGACTGGAGTTTTCAGGCAAGATACAGTGAGTATGCAAGTCCTGCTGCGCCAGTAAAAGTAACACCAAGGGTAAAAGTAAAAGAGACTGAGCTGACAATATCCGGGCCATTTAATCGTGTATTTAAAGGAGAATCCGGTCAGATGAGTGGATGGCTCAGGGACAATGAAGGAAATGGAATCCCATACAGACAGGTATGGTACTCCTTTGGTCTTCCTTCATACAGTTGTGTTCTCTGTGAAGAGGATGCAAGAAGAATCTGGCAGACACCGGGTCCTGTAATAACTGATGAAACTGGATATTTTGAATTCGCTTTTCCCGCCCTGGACAAAGGAAAATATGCGGTAAAAGCTACATTTTTCGGAGATGAAATATTTGGAGAGGCTGAATCAGCAACTGTTTATCCAAATGTTCTCTAATTTTATTTGTTCATCCAGGAACAGCATATTTCTTTTCTAATGCATTTGCTCCAAAAGTTGTGACTGTAACAAGGGCAAGGTAGACTATGGCAACAGCAAAGAAGGTCTCATTATACGCAAAATATTTTGTTGCGATAAGTTTGCTTGCACCGGTTAATTCAACAAGTGTGATCATGTAAGCCAATGATGAATATTTTATCAAATAAATAAATTCATTAGAAATCCCTGGGATTGATCGTCTTAATGCCTGGGGTAATACAATATTTAGAATTGCCTGGCCTTTCGTCATACCCAGGGCCTTGGCTGCAATTAACTGACCTTCTTTTACAGAAAGGATAGCGCCCCTTACATATTCAGAGTTATAAGCACTATTACAGAAAATAAAACCCAGGACCGAGGCTACAAACGGGGTAAAGATGATTCCGACAGAAGGGAGTCCGAAATACAGAATAAAAAGGAGAAGCAGTAATGGGCAACCCCTGAAAAAAATCGTATAGAGTTGCATAAGCCATGAAAGTCCCTTTCCGCCATATACCCGTCCACATGCTATTGCAACTCCAAGAAGAAAACCAATGGGTGCAGTAATAGCAATAAGTGTCAGGGTCATCAACAGGCCATTTGAAAAGGCCGGAAGCATGACATCTAAGATAAAAGTAATCTGATCCATAGTTTTAATTTACTGACTATACTCCCTGAATTCTCCAATAAATGCTTTACATCGCTCAAACTCAGGATTGTTAAGAAGCTCTGCAGGGCTTCCTTGTTCTTTTATCTGTCCATGTTCCATGAAACAGATTTTATTTGCAACTGAACAGGCAAATCCCATCTCATGAGTAACGACCAGCATGGTCATTCCATCAATAACCAGTTTTTTCATTACTTCAAGAACTTCCCTGGTCAGCTCCGGGTCAAGAGCAGAGGTAGGTTCATCAAACAGCATAATTTCTGGATCCATGGCAAGGGCCCTGGCTATTGAAACACGCTGGGCCTGACCTCCTGAAAGTTCAGCCGGATAATGTTCTGCCCAGTTGGCCATTCCAACCTGTTTCAGTTCATACATTGCCTTCTCCCGAGCTTCCTTCGGGCTCATCTTTTTTACTTTCAGAAGGGCAATTTCTACATTCCTGACTGCAGTAAGATGATCAAAGAGGAAAAAATTCTGAAAAACCATGCCGATTTTTTGCCTGAAATAATTTATCCTTGGTCCGGCATGAGTGACTTCTTCATCATTCAGAAAAATTTTTCCACTGTCTGGAATTGTCAGCTGATTGATACATCGGAGAAGAGTACTTTTACCTGTACCGGATGGACCTATAAAACAGACTGTCTCTCCTTTTTTTACATTTATTGAAACGCCTGTTAAAACCTCATTTGTTCCAAAGGCCTTTTTAATATTTTCAATCCGTAAAATATATTTTTCATCAGTCATGTGATTATGCTTCTCCTGGTCCAAAACCTGGTATTGCAATCTTTTTCTCGATAAAGTGAATTCCCGATGTACCTGCATAACTAAGTAGTATAAAAATTATTGCACAGGCCATGTATATAGGCATGGTAACATATGTCTGTGAAACAATTTGTGATGACCTGGTGAGCAATTCAGCAACTCCAATTGCATAGCAAATAGATGATTCAGTCAAAATCTCAGGGTACTGGTTGGACCATCCTGGCAGGGCAATTCTCATGGCCTGTGGAAGGATGATTGATTTTATTGCCTGAAATCTTGACATACCAAGGGAACGGGCTGCAGTCATCTGTCCTTCGGATATTGACTGTATTGCACCACGAAAAACCTGGGACTGGTATGCTGCACCCCATAAACCTAAAACAACAGCTCCAACATAAAATGCAGGTAAATCCAGTTTCAATGCAGGGAATATTCCAAAGTAAAACAAAAATAAAAGAACCAGTACTGGAAGACCTCTGAAAAACCAGACATAAATTGATATTAATGTTCTGATTGCCAATGAACCGTATACCTGGCCAAGCGCCATTGGTAATCCTATACCTACTCCGATAATAAGCGCAGATGCAACAAGTCCCAATGTCAGGACTATTCCACTGAAGAGATAAGGAAACCAGTCAATGAGAATGGATAATGCCATAATCTGTTAAACTCCGGTCCTGACATCATGACTTTCAGGAATAGTCTGTCATTCCTGGATTCATAATGAATGGCTCTGATTTTTTTATAATAAATTAATGGGTATTAAGAAAAGATGAATTGATTTATTCCATCTCAAACTGCTGCTTTAATTCTTCCCATTTTGGAGATGTCGTCAGACGGACAAGTCCTTCATTCATGGTATCAAGAAGTTCAGTATCAGTTTTTCTGATTGCAATACCGTAATCTTCTCCGGTATCAATCTCTCCAATAAGGTGGAGGGGTTTGCCTGCAATTGCATCAAGCATGGGTGGCGTGTCATAAATTGCAAATTCAATTCTCTTATTCTGAAGATCTGTTGCAACCAATGGGAAATTGTCATATGTTACAAGCATATTAGCAGCCAGAGCGCTCTCATTAACCAGGTTTTCTTCAACCCAGAATGCACCGGTGGTTCCGCGCTGTGCACCTACTTTTCCACTACCAGCCATGAAATCATCCATGGTAAGGTCTGAGTCATCATGAACAGCAACAGACTGGTTTACCTTCCAGTATGGATTACTGAAATTTACAGCTCCTTTACGTTCTTCGGTAATGGTCATACCTGAATAGACCATGTCAATCTTTCCTGCCTGTAGAGCTGGAATGATACCATCCCAGGCCATTGCCTGGATCCTGACATTGAAACCCATTTCATCAGCAATCCACTTGACTGACTCAACGTCAAATCCCTGTGCATCGCCATTTTTATCAATATAGCTGTATGGTGGGTACTCACCATCGATACCAACAATATATGTCGGTTTTTCTGTGGTAACGGTTTCAGTTACAACTTCAGAATTAATGGTTTCAGTACTCTTTTTTACCGTTTCTTCTGTGCACCCGCACATGCACACACAGAAGAGAACAAAGATAAAGAGAAGTACAGATA
>JAQVIE010000085.1 GCA_028695895.1 Methanospirillum sp.
TCTGGCAGGACGGACATCGGTCAGGCAGTATCTTTCTGAACCTGTTCCGGATAAAATCATAGAAGATATCCTTCAGACTACCCGAAAAGCTCCTTCAGCAGGCAATCTTGAATCATGGGATGTAATTGTTGTAACAGATGAAGGAACACGCGAACTTCTTGCTGATGCAGCATTGCAACAGGAGCATGTATCTGCTGCGCCGGTTGTGTTTATCGTCTGTGCCAATTATGTCAGGTCCATGTCCAGGTATGATGAACGGGGTATTCTCTATGCAATGCAGGATGCAACGATTGCAGCAACATACCTGATGATGGCCATTCATGCATCAGGCCTTGGATCATGCTGGACAGGAGCATTTGATGATGAGATGGTTCGTGAGATTCTGGGCATTCCCGGACATATACGACCAGTAACACTTCTAACCGCAGGATATATAAGTGAAGTAATACCATCTCCCCGGCGGATGAAGACCAGTGAACATGTTCATTACGGATATTGGTAAACAATAAAAAAGGAATAATAAATGCCTGATTATCTTGTAGTATTAGAGTCAGCCTGGACTATTCGTGATGCTGATTCGGTTGATGACGCAATTAGTATCGCTATTAGTGAAGCAGGAAAAAGGCTGAACCCGACTGCTAAATTTGTTGAAGTTGAAGCGGGAATTCTTTCATGTCCGTACTGTGAGGAAGAACTCCCATGCACCCTGATTGTTGCCAGAACTGCCCTTGTTGGAATAAAAATGGAGATGAAAGTATACAAGGCAGATTCTGAAGAGCATGCAAGGAGAATTGCACTTTCAACTATTGGAAAGGCCCTAAGAGACATACCACTTGAGGTCATCGAGGTTGAAGAGTTGTGATAAGTGTTGTCGGCCATACTGCTGTTGATCATATCTGCAGGGTGTCCCATCTTCCAGGCCCTAATGCATCGGCATCAATCCTGGAGCGAACAATAGCATTTGGAGGGGGGGCAGCGAACATTGCCGTTGGAATTGCATTGCTTGGAGGAAAGGTATCCCTGATAAGTGCAGTTGGTGGCGATTTTGCCGGCAGTGCATATGATTCCAGGATGAAAGAACTTGATATTGACCAGAGGTTCTTTGTTGCATCTGAAAAACATACGGCACCTGCTTTTATGTTCACCGGACCTGAAGGTGACCAGATAACTTATTTTGAGTGGGGTGCGTCGTGCCTTTTTGAAACTGAAAAGGCTCCGTCACTTCCTTTTGTTCACATGGCAACAGCGGATCCCGGATTTAATGTCCAGGTGGCAAAGCAGGCAGGGTTTGCATCATTTGATCCAGGTCAGGATCTTCACCGGTATACAGCAGAACATCTGAAGGTTATTTTGGATTCAATTGATCTGCTCATTGCAAATCATCATGAATATGCAGGTATGTGTACAACCCTGGGAATAACACAGAAAGAACTTGTTTCTCGTGTCCCGATGGCAATTGAGACCAGGGGTGGAGAAGGTGCTTTTCTTTATGAGAAAGGAGAAGAAAATTTCATATCTCCTGTTAAAGTTCCATGTGTGGACCCGACCGGTGCTGGTGATGCTTTCAGGGCAGGATTTCTGACTGCTTATGCTGCAGGTTATTCTTCCGAAGATGCATGCCGGATTGGAGCAGTCACAGCATCATTTGTTGTAGAGACATGCGGGTGCCAGACCGGTCTTCCTGACTGGCAGACAATGGTCAGACGGTACGAAGAAAAATTTGGTTTATTCCCTTCTCATGGCCCTGGGCGGGCATAAAAAACAGGTAAGCCGGAATGGAAAAAACCGTACCTGGAAATGCCGTCAGAATAGAGAAAATGTCCAGGTACATTTTTAAAGCACCACGCTGGCCGGCATCACTTGGCATTCTGATTATCCTCGGGCTCCTTCTTGAAATTTTATCAAGAAGACTTGATCCATCTTATGAGTGGTTTGGCATCCTGGGGTTTATAGTCCCTGGTTTAATTGCATTCCTGCTCACACGCCCGCTGGTAGTGATGTTAAACCGTCAGATGACCTGGAACAGGGCAGCCCTGCTGGCGGTCACATGTACACTTTTTTCATGTCTGATTACCCTCATCGGACTGATAATACTAAAGGATCTGCTAATTTTGTGTTATTCCATATCCCTGGGATTTATCTTCGGACTTCGTCTCCTGGTCCTGGTTTCGATTGCAGATTACCGGACGTCACGGATGATATTGCCTGCATCTGTCCAGAGTGTAACCGGATGGCTGTGTGTTCTGCTCATCCTGCCTGATCCCTTCCCGGTTCTTGTCCCTGTCCTGATGATCCTGTTTGGTGCAGGTTTTTCAATTCTTATCTGGCTTATTGACCGGCCATTATACCGGGCATATCATATTCGTGGACTGAAATTTCTCAACGCATTCATAGCCCATCTGACAGACGGGGACAAAGGAATGGAAGACTTTTTCAGGGACATAGGGCAGGAGGCATGGGTTCCCCAGGTCAGTATATTCTTCAGGCGTGAAGGAAAAAATGACCTTATTCTCACCATTCCAAATCTGCATCCAGGGCCAATGGGCGAGATTGGAGGTGGAAATCTCCCTTCAATTCTTCGAAGCCGGTTTGACGAGGAGATGATGGTAGCTCATGGATGTGCTACACATGATTACAATCTTGTCTCTGAAGGAGAGATAGAAAAAATTGTTGATGCCATTAATGAGACAAGGCCGTCATTGCAATGGCATGATAATGCAGGAAAACCTGTACGGATAAAATCCGGTACAGTATCACTTCTCTGTCAGCGGATTGGAGACGTCCTTCTTATGGTAAGTACCAGGTCTCCTGATAAGACAGAGGACATCGATTTTGGAATCGGTCATGCAATTATTTGTGAAGGTCATAAAATTACCCCGCATATAGGATTTATTGATGCCCATAACTGCATTGGTGATGAGATTGATGTTATTCTTCCAGGGACAAGAACAGCACATGAGTACTTTACCGCAGCTTTTCAGGCGATGGACAGGTGGTATGATGAACCATCTTATCCCCTGAAAGCAGGGTACGCACATCTTCCCCTGCCTTATACAAGAGAGGAGGGAATAGGAGATATCGGGCTTCAGATCCTGGTAACAGAAACCGGAGGAATGACTGCTGCCTATATTTTAATTGATGGAAATAACATGGCACAGGGCGTAAGGGAGTATATCAGGGATGAAGTCTGTGCACTGGTGGATGAAGCAGAGATTATGACCACAGACACGCATGTGGTAAATACAATCAGCGGAAAAAACCCGGTTGGCCTTCGGATATCTCCTGATGAGCTTGTGACCCATGTTCTTGACGGGGTTGAGCAGGCGCTGTCAGACTGCTCTGATGCAAAAGCTGCAGGAAGCTCAGCAACCTGTAATGGTGTATTCATCTTTGGATCT
This sequence comes from Methanospirillum sp., assembly GCA_028695895.1. GTDB lineage: Archaea > Halobacteriota > Methanomicrobia > Methanomicrobiales > Methanospirillaceae > Methanospirillum. The sequence goes on from JAQVIE010000085.1 coordinate 3,399, forward strand.
GATTCAATTGCCCAGCTTGCAAGTATTGTAAATACTATTCTTGTCTACGTGGTCCCCATAAGTGCAGGGATGCTGTTTTTAGCAATTGTATTATCAGTTATTGCATACATGCTTATAACCTGATAAACCGGAGATATGAAAGAACTCAATTTATAAAAAAATAAAAATCCATATCCAGGAGGAGAATATGACATATCACACCCCGTCTGAAATCATTGTAAAAGGAATTGAATCCGGAAAATACCGGATGTCATTACCCGGATGGAATATTCTGATAAGTGGGTGGATGGCAGGTGCATATATTGCCATGGGTGCATCCCTGATGATCATCGTTTCAACCGGTGTTGCATCCGCCCTTGGAGCAGGAATTGCTCAGCTCCTTTCAGGATTTGTTTTTCCACTCGGACTTATCCTGGTTGTCCTGACAGGGGCTGAGCTCTTTACCGGAGATGCGATGCTGGCACCATTTACTGCCTTTTCCAGCCATTGCAACTGGAATGCAGTCTTCAGATTATGGATCCTGTCATATATCGGAAATGTAATCGGAGCTGTCTTTTTTGCATGCCTTTTAACCTTCGGAGTTCTCCTCCAGCCAGGCCATGATGGGATGACCGCCAGCACCTTTGCTGTTACCATGGTTACTTTTGCTTCAGAACGTTGCAGTTATCAGGGAATAAATGGAGCCTGGGTATGTTTTATCAAAGCCGTTGCCGCAGGATGGCTTATAAATCTTGCAGTTCTTTTAGGAATATGTGCAGATGATGCAGTTGGAAAAATTGCAGGAATATGGTTCCCTTCGATGGCACTTGCATCAACAGGTTTTGAGCATTCCATAACCAATGCCGCACTTGTTCCTGCAGGTCTGCTTTGTGCTCCTTATCTTACATTCCTGCAGGTTGCACAGGTCGGCCCGCTTGCAGGAAATCTTGGCTGGAGTACTTTTCTGATGAATAATCTGATTCCGGCAACAGCTGGTAACCTTTTTGGTGGCCTGGTATTCTCAGGTTTTTTCCTGTGGATTGTTTTTAAAAAGGAGATTATTCGATAGTTCAGGATGCAGATTCCCAAAGTTCATCCAGGTAATCTTCAAAATAATGGATATGACAACTTACCGGAAATGGTATTCCAACTGTTGAAATAACGGCATCTCCCATGTCAAGAGTCTGAATCTCAGTGTCTAAAACCCTGAGATCATGCTTGGCTGATGATGCAATTGTCTCACGATCATGGCGATCAGCCAGCCCCATAACGAAAAATGTATTCATCTGGGCAAGAACCCGCTGATCAATATTTTTCGGCTGCTGGGTTATGACACCAAGACCAACACCGAATTTTCTACCTTCCATGGCAATTTCACGAAATATTCCGGTTTTTTCTGAGCGCTGGGAAAGAACACGTTGTGCTTCTTCAATAGAGATAAGAGTCCTGCCATTGGTTACTGCAGATCCTTCTTCAATGAACCGTCTTTGCCTTTCCCGGAATATTGCCCTGGATATTGCAGAGAGGACAAAAAGTTCAGCAGCATCACTCATTCCAGGTATATCTATCAGAACGACCTTGTTTTCATCAAGAGCTGCAAGTATTTCAGGCAGTGAAGAGGAAGAAGAATCAACAAAAAGCGCTGTCAAATCCAGCAGGGTTCTAATCTGCCTCTGGACAAGACGAAGTGCATCTGATGGAGCGCTTCTTACACGCTGGGCAATGTCCTGATGATTCCCGATATATGCCGTTGTCCGAAGGTGTGATGGCAGTGACTCAACATCCTCGTTAATGAAAAAATCGATTACATCATTTGTTGAGAAGGGAACCAGGAGGTTAACCACTTCATATTGTGCAGGAGTCAGGTCAAATACCAGTCCAAGGTCAGCAATGGAGAGATCTTTGTGTCCTATCTGCAAGTGTTTCATACCATATTCCAGGGCAGTATCATCATTTCGAATGGTAAATACGCAAAGACCGTCCTGGGCTTTTGGATGGTGTACAAGGCCGCGTGAATTAGGATCGCCTGGCTGGCCTGTTGCATATTCTCCATGAGGATCAGTGAGAAGTATCCCGGCAGTCCGTGTTATGATTGCTGATGCGCAGAAAACCTTCATAAGATTACTCTTTCCCATTCCGGTAGTTGCAAAAACTCCAAAATGCTGGTTTAATACTGATGACGGGATCCCGACAGGAAGATCTACTATTTTCTGGTTTCCGCTCATCATGAAACCAATCTCAAGTTCTCCAATGAAATCACGGAGAAGAATATTTTCCCCGGCATCAAGCGGCCTTACCGGAGAATTTAATGGTGGGATGGTTCGTGGTTTTCGAAATGTCCTGTCCTGACCAACACATCCAATTGGAAGGCCTGTTACAAGCACTCCTCCGGTTTTATGGTCATGAATCATTCCGGTTACTCGTGTGAAGTACCGGGTTTTTGTTCCTTTATCTATGATAACAGCAAGTTCGCCTACTGAAATTAACTCTCCTGGAGGTATAATCCACGTATAGGCAAGCACATCTGTTCCGGTCAGAAGATGAAACCTTTTATCCATAGTCTGAAAAGATATTCGTTAGTAAGATGATAAGGGTAAGTCAGGAAAGAGAACGAAGGATACTTGAACTGTGAA
>JAQVIE010000086.1 GCA_028695895.1 Methanospirillum sp.
GAAAAAACTTACATTCCACCCTGATGATTCGGTTCATGCATTTATCACCACGGTTCCTGAGGTTTCTTATGGAGACGGCCCATTATCAGGAATTACTGTTGCAATAAAAGACAATATATCCACCAGGGGAATTGAGACCACTTGTGCTTCAAAAATGCTTAAAGGGTACATTCCTCCCTATGATGCCCATGTTGTAACCCTGCTAAAAAATGCCGGTGCAGCAATTGTAGGGAAGACCAACATGGATGAGTTCGGGATGGGCACAAGTACAGAAAACAGTGTTTATGGTCCGACATTAAATCCTCTGGACCACAGCCGGGTTCCTGGAGGTTCGTCCGGAGGTTCAGCAGCAGCTGTTGCAGCAGGGCTTGTTGACTGTGCAATCGGTTCAGACACAGGTGGTTCGATAAGATGTCCTGCATCATTTTGTGGAATAATCGGATTAAAGCCTACATATGGCAGGGTCTCCAGGTACGGGCTGATTGCATTTGCAAACTCGCTTGAACAGATTGGTCCGATGGCAAGAGATGTCATTACTCTTTCAAAACTTTATTCGGTGATGGCCGGATATGATCCACGTGACGGAACATCAGTTGATAAACCATATTCACATACTCCGTCTACAGATATCGACGGCTTAAGGATAGGAGTCCCTGATGAATTTTTTGGGGAAGGGGTAAACCCGAAAGTGGCTGAAGAAGTAAAAAAAGCAGTTGATACTCTTGAATCACTTGGTGCAAAAGCAGAACCATGCTCTTTGCCTTCGATGAAATATGCTTTGTCAGCCTGCTATGTCATCAGTACATGTGAAGCTTCCAGCAATCTTGCACGTTTTGACGGGATCAGGTTTGGTCCGGGTGTTGAAACCCTGAAGAGCTGGCATGATGCATTTTCTGACCATAGGAAAGCCGGGTTTGGCAAGGAAGTCCGTCGTCGGGTAATACTTGGAACATTCTCTCTTGCAGCAGGCTATTATGGAAGGTACTATCAAAAAGCACAGACTGCAAGACAGTTGGTCAGGAATGACTTTCATCGTCTGTTCAAAGACTATGATGTGATTGCATCTCCCACCATGCCAGACATTGCCTTCAGGTTTGGTAAAATGTCTGATCCACTAATGATGTACCTGTCAGATATCCTTACAGTTCCTGCAAACCTTGCAGGCATTCCTGCTTTATCATTACCATGCGGGAAAGTGGATGGCATGCCTGTGGGACTTCAGCTTATGGGCCGTCACTTTGAAGATGAACGGATTATTGATACAGCTTTTGCCTTTGAACAGGGAGCGGTATGATGGAAGAGAGAGAGATTATCATAGGTCTTGAAATCCACTGTCAGCTAAACACTAAATCCAAGTTGTTTTGTGGATGTTCAACCGATTTTCATGATGATGAACCAAATACCCATACCTGCCCTGATTGTCTTGGTCTTCCGGGCAGCATGCCTAAAGTGAACAAATGTGCCATTGAATATGCATTAAAGGTTGCAAAAGCCCTGAATTGCTCAATAAGGGAAGAATCAGAATTTTCACGTAAACATTACTTTTATCCTGACCTGAACAAGGCATTCCAGATAACCCAGCATGACAAACCACTTGCAGAGTGGGGAAAGCTGCTTATTGATGGTGACAATGGAGAAAAAGAGATCAGGATTACCAGGATCCATCTTGAAGAAGATCCAGGACGGTCCGTCCACATGGGGACTTCAGACCGCGGTAAATATACCCTTATTGACTATAACCGTGCCGGAACTCCTCTTATCGAAATTGTAACAGAACCTGATTTACGATCTCCTAAAGAAGCCAGAAAGTTCCTGAATAAGCTCAGGGCAACCCTTGAGTACCTTAATGTCTTTGACTCAGAAAAAGAAGGTTCTCTACGTGTTGATGCAAATATCTCCCTTAAAGGTTCTTCAAGGGTTGAGGTAAAAAACATATCTTCATATAAGGGTGTTGAGAAAGCCCTCACCTTTGAGATAACCAGGCAGCGAAACCTCCTCAGACGTGGCCAAACAGTGGCAAGGGAGACCAGGCACTTTGTAGAGACCAGGGGGGTTACCACCTCGTCCAGGTCAAAAGAAGAAGAGAATGATTACAGGTATTTCCCTGATCCTGATCTTCCGCTTCTCAGGGTGGCGTCATGGGTTGATGGAATTGAGCTTCCTGAACTTCCTGATGCAAGGAGAGAACGGTTCATCTCCCAGTACGGGATCTCACCAGAACATGCAAAAACACTCGTCGGCGGACTTAAACTTGCCGAGTTCTACGAGTCTGTTGCATTGGAAGATCCTGTCCTTGCTGCGACATGGACAGCAGATTATCTTTTGGGAGAGCTCAATTACCGGGACTTTTCCATAGATGCAATGCCTGCCGGCCTCTTTAAAGAGTTGTTAACCCTCATTAAAACTGATACCGTTACTGACAAGTCTGCCGTGGAGATACTCAGGATGATCCTTGATGCGGTCAAAGAAGGTAAAAAACCTGAACATCCACAAGAGATAGTTTCAAGGCTTGGACTTGCCAAGACCAGTGGTGACCAGATTACCGGGATGATTCAGGAGGTTATTGCCGAGCAGCAGGCAGCAGTAGATGATTATTATGCCGGGAAGATGCAGGAATTAAACTTCCTTGTCGGACAGGTAATGAAAAAATGCCGGGGACGAGCAGATCCCGGGCATCTGAACACGCTTCTCAAAGAAATTCTGGATAAAAAGGCCTGATATTATGCACCTGATTATTGCCGAAAAGAATATTGCCGCAAACCGGATTGCCCATATCCTATCCGGAAAAGATAAAGTTTCGGCAAAAAAAGAGGGCGGGGTGAATGTTTACACCTTTGGAGACAAGACGTCAATCGGACTTCGGGGTCACGTGGTTGAGGTTGACTTTGTTGAAGGGTATACCAACTGGCGCTCCCAGGAACGTCCACCTCGTTCTTTAATCGATGCAGGAACTATAAAGCGTCCAACTGAACCAGCCATTGTAAAACTCATTCATAAAATTGCAAAAAAAGCAAACCGCGTTACCATTGCCACTGACTATGATACTGAAGGTGAGCTGATTGGTAAAGAGGCATATGAGCTGGTCAGGGCAGCAAACCCGAAAGTACCTGTTGATCGTGCACGGTTTTCAGCGATTACAAAAGAAGAGATTACAAGGGCTTTTTCTGAAACTGCAGAGATAGATTTTGATCTTGCTGCAGCAGGGGAAGCAAGGCAGGTTGTTGATCTAATCTGGGGTGCATCTCTTACCAGATTTATCAGTCTTGCAGCTAAGCGGGGCGGAGTCAACATCCTTTCTGTCGGACGTGTCCAGTCTCCTACTCTTGCAATGATCGTTGACCGTGAGAGGGAGATTGACTCATTTATTCCGGAACTTTACTGGGAGATCTCCCTGACCACCGAAAAAGATGGTCAGACTATCGTTGCCCGTCATGCCGAGGGTCGTTTTACCGACAAAAATGCAGCAGATGCGGCATATGCCGGGACTAAGGATCCCCTGGTTATTACGGAAGTAAAAGAGGGAAAAAGAGCTGATAAGGCTCCGACACCATTTGATACAACACAGTTCATTGTTGCTGCCGCACGTATTGGTTATTCTGCGGCGAATGCAATGCGTGTTGCAGAAGAACTCTATATGAATGGTTTTATCTCTTATCCCCGTACTGACAACACGATTTATCCGCCCTCCCTCAATCTTGAGAGTATTTTAAAGACACTTGAAAAGACGATATTTGCCCCTGACATTGAATGGGTCAGAAAGAACAGACGGACAAAACCTACCGAAGGAAAAAAATCCTCTACTGATCACCCTCCAATTCATCCAACTGGTGTTGCAACCGAGGCTCAGCTTGGAGAAAACTGGAAGCTGTATGAGCTTATCGTGAGACGGTTCCTTGCAACACTTTCACCAGATGCAGAATGGGCAACTATGCGTATCGGATTGGATGCAACAGGGCAGAATTATATTGCAACAGGTTCCAGGCTGACAAAAGCCGGCTGGAGAACTGTATACCCTTATTCTGATGCAAAAGACTCCATACTTCCGGTTGTCAAAAAAGGAGAGAAATTAAAGATCCAGGATTTGAAGCTTGAAGAGAAGCAGACTCAGCCTCCACCACGTTATTCACAGAGTAAACTTATCCAGGTGATGGAGGAGCTTGGTCTTGGGACAAAATCCACAAGGCATGAGGTTATCCAAAAGCTCATCTCAAGAAAGTACATCGAAGGAACTCCGCTTCGTCCGACCCTTGTGGGCAAGGCTGTAACTGAATCACTTGAAGCACATGCTTCAACCATCACAAGACCTGATATGACCCAGAAGCTTGAACAGGCCATGGAGGCTATCAAAGTCAGGGATAAGTCAAGAGACGGGGTGGTTGATGATTCAAGAAAAATGCTTCACCAGGTCTTTGATGAACTGGAACCTAATGAGGCGGTCATCGGCCAGGAGATAATGGAGCAGGCCGATGAAGAACTGACACTTGGTCCATGTCCTGTCTGCAGAAATGATCTTCGAATAAGAAGAAAAGGAGGCTCTCAGTTTATCGGTTGTAATGGATACCCGGATTGTACCTTTAATATCTCCCTCCCAGGTACCATGTGGGGTTCTGCGGTAAGGACCAAGAACGTCTGTGAGACGCATAATCTCTTTCATGTCAGCCTTATTGCAAAAGGGTCCAGACCCTGGGAGATAGGTTGTCCGCTCTGTCAGCTTATCGAACAGCAAAAAGAGCATTATGCAAAAATGCCTTCAATGACTGAGCAGATTCAGCAAAAACTTCTTGACAGCAAAATCTTCTCGCTATATGAACTTACCAGGACAGAGCCTGAAACACTTGTAAAAAAGACAGGTATAACCAAAAAGCTGGCTGAAAAGCTTATTCTCGAAGCAAATGAAGTTCTCAATTTTATTCGCAGAAGGTCAGAATGTAAAAAATTCATGAAACAGTATGTTCCTCCCAAACGTGGAAGAAGTCATACAAAAGTCATGAATGGATTTGCTAAATCAGGGATAAATTTTATTGAAGATATTGCTATTGCTTCTGTAAGCTCACTTAAAAAAACCGGATTATCAGACGATGAAGCAAATACATTAAAAGTTGGGGCCATAACCCTGGTTGCGAAAAACCAGCTGAAAGATATAGGGGTTTCTACTGTATCCCTTAAACGATACCAGGAAGCTGGTTTTATAACACCCGAAGATATTATCTCTGCTCATCCTGCGTACCTCTCTTTGAAGACCGGAATATCGATAGAGACCGTAATTAAGCATGTAGCCCTTATTGCGCAGTCACTTGGAAAACCTGAACCTGAAAAAATCTCCAAAAAATTGTTTGAATCCGGAAGAAAAGAACTCATGGCAATTCCAGGAGTAGGAGAAGCTATGCTGGAGAACCTGTACAGGGCTGGAATCTATGATAAAAAAACACTTGTTGCTACAGATGCAGTAAAGGCTGCAAAATTGAGTGGTTTATCAAAAGAACATGTAAAAAAATTACAGACTGCTTAATAGGTTTTACCTCTCCCACTTATTTTTATTCTCCCGAACGTTTTTCAATATGAACTTATGAAGCTGTATAGCAGTTTTGAGGACAGGCATAAATGCACACAAAATGGAAGACCTGGGCTCACGTAACAAAGCTTGACCCGGATAAACATATTTCAGAAGAAGAGATAGCAGAGATTGCAACAAGCGGAACAGATGCCCTTATTCTTTCAGGTACGCTCAATATTACAAAAGAAAATATGTCAGAGCTTCGTGATCAGGTGAAGGAATACGGACTTCCACTGGTAGTTGAACCTGCCGGACCTGAATCCGCGATTTTTAATGACATAGATCTGTTATTCGTTGCCAGCGTGATGAACACCTCTGATGCCAGGTGGATTGTTGGTAAACACCGCGACTGGACAATGAACCCTGGTATTGTCTGGGATAAGGTAGTACCGGAGGCTTATATTGTATTAAATCCTGACTCTGCGGTAGGAAGAGTAACCGGGGCTGACTGTG
>JAQVIE010000087.1 GCA_028695895.1 Methanospirillum sp.
GAGAAGATCCTCTCTGCCGAATATCGCCCGCCAGTAAGACGGGTGGATCTCCTGGAGGTGATCAGGGAAAAACCACGGGTAATTGGAATCATCGATGGAGTATTCTTTGAGGATGCAGCTGTCGGACACAGGGAAGTTCTTCAGGTCATTAAAAACGGAATCATTGTTGTTGGTGCTTCCAGCATGGGTGCACTTCGTGCTGCAGAACTTGAACCATTTGGCATGACAGGAGTTGGTGAAGTATTCAGGATGTACAGGGACGGGGAGATTGAGTCAGATGATGAAGTTGCACTTATTTGCGATCCTGTCACTAATATGGCTCTTTCAGATGCCCTTGTGAATATCAGGATTACACTGAAATTTGGTGTCAGCACTGGATTTTTCACACCGGATGAGGCAGATATGGTACTGAACGCAGGAAAGTCGCTCTGGTATCCTGACCGTTCCTGGTCGAAAATTATCAGCATCTGCAATCTTGACCCTCTCAGGAAAGAGAGCATAAGGACCTGGATAAAAGAGAACCGGATCGATCAGAAAAGGGAAGATGCCAGGGCTGCTCTCACTTACATAAGAGAAAGGTTCTGTTCATGAAAGGAGAAAAACCACTATATAAGTCCAGCCGTTTTGAACGACAATTACCACTTATAGGTTCTGAAGGCCAGAAAAAACTGGAAAATTCCACAGTTCTTATTGCAGGGGCAGGAGGTCTTGGATCTCCAGCTGCAACCTATCTTGCTCTTGCCGGTGTTGGTGAAATAATCATTGTTGATGATGATAATATCCAGGAGTCAAACCTGAACAGGCAGTTTCTGCATTCAGCGGCATCTGTGGGCCGGCGAAAAGCTTATTCAGCAGAATCAACGCTCCATGAATTGGCACCTGATGCCTCCATCATTGCTCATCCAATCAGGATTGACAGGACATCAGCCCGGCAGCTTGTCAGGGATGCAGATATTGTCATTGATGCCCTGGATAATTATGAGACCAGATTTATTCTTCATGATTCAGCCTGGGCTGTCGGAATTCCTTATATTCATGGAGCTATTGAGGGCTTTTCAGGTCAGCTGACCAGTATAATTCCTGGAAAGTCTCCCTGCCTTTCATGTCTTATTCCCGGTACACCCCCTGGAGGGAAAATTCCGGTAATAGGAGCAACTGCAGGAGTTATTGGATCTATGCAGGCAATGGAGGTTATTAAGTTCCTTACCGGGACCGGAACCATGATTACAGGCAGGCTGCTGATATGGGACGGCTTATCTGGAAGAAGTGAATATCTGAAGATTGGAAGAAGGAAAAACTGCCATTTCTGTTCAGATCATGGAGAATAAAATGAAGGTTACTATACGCTGTTATGCCCGTTTCAGGGATGCTTTTGGCGAGGAACAGGAGATAGATCTTCCCCCTGGTTCAACCGTCAGGGACGCTGTCATCACGCTTGCCAAAACAGGTCCTGATGCAGAGCTCCTGGTTGATGATGCACAAAATATCAGGAGTTATGTGATGATAATGTACCATGATGAAAGGATATCGCCCATAGATGCAGGGTTGATAACACTTGCAGATGGAGATCTGATAATTCTCTTCCCCCCGGTTTCAGGTGGATAGATATGATAGCAATTACCCATGAACCGATTGATCCCTTCAGGTTTATTGAATCTGCAAAAAGGCCGGAGACTGGAGGAATTGTAACATTTATCGGTACTGTCAGGGATGATGGTATCGAAGCTCTTGAACTTGATGTATGTGAGGAAGTTGCATTATCTGACCTGAGAAAGATAGCAGAGCAGGCAAGCAGTGATTATCATCTGAATACGGTTGATATCATACACCGTGTGGGACGAATGCAGTTGACCGAGACAATAGTGGTTATTGTTGTGGGTGCATCTCACAGGCAGGAAGGATTTGCAGCCTGTTCATGGATACTGGAACAGATTAAGGAATTTGTCCCGATATGGAAGAAAGATATCTGTAAAAACGGAGAATCCTGGCACTTTACAAAATAAGAGGATTGTATAGATCCATAGTATTTTTGAATGCATTTTCTCTTTTTTTTCTTTATATTACTTTATCTGAATATATATCAGAATAATTACCCGGATAATATAGTAATTATCTCATAGCGGGCATAACTTTAGTGGTAATCAGGGGATATTCATTTATATTGTATCAATATCTTATGATAAAGATGAATTAAACAAATATATATTATTAGAAGGCAATGTGGTATTGCATGATCGGTAAATTTTCAACTGGAATCATTGCTCTTGTGCTGGGAGTAATGCTTCTTTGTTGAGCTGTATCAGCAGACAGGGTTGATACACTGGGTGAGCATGCCTCTGACCGTCTTCTGATAGCAACGACAACCAGTCTTGATGCTACCAAGCTTCTTGATCTTCTTGAAGAGAAATTCAATGAAGAAACCGGAATAACGGTAGAACATGTTGCTGTCGGAACTGGAATGGCTCTTGAGATTGCAAGAAACTGTGATGCAGACATTGTCATGGTCCATGACCGCGTGGCTGAAGATAAATTCATTGATGAAGGATTCGGGGCAGACCGCCGTGTCTTCGGTTACAATTATTTCCTTCTTGTCGGACCGGAGAATGATCCGGCAGAGGTTGCCGGCCTGAATGGAACTGCCGCATTTATTGCTATTGAAGAAGCAACTGCTGAAGATCCAAGTGTTGTTTTCATTTCCAGAGGAGATCAGTCCGGAACCCATTCACGTGAAAAGATCATGTGGAAAAAGGGCGGATATGATTATGAGGAGATCAGTACTTCAGACTGGTACAGGGATGCCGGATCAGGAATGGGTCAGACCCTTACCATGACTGAAGAGCTTCAGGGGTATACCTTAAGTGACTCAGCAACCTGGGGAACCTATGAGAGCGATCTGGCTCTTGTTCCACTGGTAGAAAACGATGAAAACTTCCAGAATGTCTATGCCGTCATGCGTGTAAATGACGAAATGTGTCCTGATGTTAATACTGAGATGGCAAAGAAGTGGATAAACTTCATGATCAGTGATGAAGTTCAGGATATTTTACAGACTTTTGGTACAGAAAAGACCGGACTTCCACACTTTAACCCTGGAAGGGGCAGTGCAGAAGTGATGGGCGTGACCCTGGAAGAAACCGCTGATCCGGTGGTTTGATTCCACACCGTTTTTTTTACCTGTCATCTTTATTATGACTGATCTGCTAACTGGTATTCAGACAGCAATTGGACTTATACTGGCTGCAGATCCTGAAGTGATGAATATTACCTTCAATACTCTTCGGATAACTTTCTCCTCTGTTCTGTTGAGTACAATTATTGCAATTCCCCTGGGATCTGCAATTACATTCAGAAATTTTCTTGGGAAAAAGGCACTCATCAGTCTAATACAAACCCTTTATGCACTTCCAACGGTCATTGTAGGTCTTCTGTGTTATATGCTCCTTTCAAGATCAGGACCACTTGGGGAATTAAAATGGTTATTTACACCGAATGGGATGATATTCGGCCAGACTATACTTATTATTCCGATCATGACCGGACTTTCAATAGCAGCTCTTCAGGCAATAGATCCGGTAATCACTGACACCATTCGTTCCCTTGGCGCTTCAAGGCTGCAGTTTCTAAAAAGTCATCTTCGCGAAGCACGATTTGCAATTATGGCCGCAGTTATTGTAGGGTTTTCACGGGCCATATCTGAAGTGGGAACGGCTATTATGATAGGAGGAAATATCAAAGGCCATACACGGGTACTTACAACCGCTATATCTCTTCAGACATCAATGGGTAATTTTAACCTTTCTCTGGCCCTTGGGATTATTCTTCTGGCAATTGCACTAATAATTAACCTTTTCATGGGTATTGTCCAGAACAGGTAGGAATGAGATGATTGACATCCGGAATATTACAAAAGAATTTGATGGTAATTATGTCCTTGCCGGTGTATCAGAAACTATCCGGAAAGGAGAGATTTTTGCAATCATCGGACCATCAGGACAGGGAAAAACCACTTTGCTCAGAATTCTCGGACTTCTTGAAAGACCGACATCCGGCCAGGTGCTTCTTGAAGGAAGATCAATAATACATCTTTCTGACAATGATCCAGTGCGAAGACGCATCGGGATGGTTTTTCAAAATCATATAGCTTTCAAGGACTCGGTTTACAATAATATTGCTATAGGGCTTCGATACCGCAGATTTGGAAAAGATGAAATAAAGAAAAAACTTCTTCAGAAACTTGACGAGATCGGACTTACCGGATATGAGAACCGAAAAGCGACAACCCTTTCAGGAGGAGAAAAACAACGGGTGTCACTTGCAAGGGTAATGATAACCGGACCAGATATCCTTATTCTTGATGAACCTACGGCAAACCTTGACCCTGTTTCAACAGAAGTCATTGAAAACCTTATACGTTATTACAACAAGGAACTCGGCACTACTGTAATAATGTCCACCCATGATCTTGTACAGGGACAAAGACTTGCAGACAGGGTTGCAGTGATGATGAATGGGCGTTTCATCCAGTCAGGGACAATATTTGATGTATTTACCCGTCCATGTTCTGTAGATGTTGCAAAATTTATCGGGATAGGTAATATTCTCCCTGGAAAAATTATCCGAAAAGAAAATGGATTGTCAGTTATTCTTACACATGATATTGAAATTCATGCAATCAGCGATATTCCCGAGGGGACCATGGTAAGACTTGCCATCCGTCCTGAGGAGATAACCTTGTATACTGGCCCTGCTCAATTGTCCAGCGCCAGAAATGTGATATCCGGGACAGTCACCGATATAAGACCATTTGGTATTATAAGTCTTATAGGTGTAAAATCAGGAGATCTGAATTTATCTGCCCAGGTGACATGGCAGTCAATCAATGAGCTGGACCTGAAACCCGGTATTCAGGTTGTACTTTCATTTAAGGCTCCGTCAGTCCACATAATGCAGGAAGGGAATCATCATGGATGTCTCTGATAAGTCATTGCCACGGCATTCTTTTTTTCTCTCAGAGCTTGCTGGTTCTGTAGGAAATTTTGGAACTGTTCTTCCCCTTCTTTTTGCAGTTTCATTCTCCAGTGGTATGAATGTCTCAATCATGCTGCTATGGGCTGCAATCTGGTATATTATCATTGGTCTTTATTACCGCATTCCAATTCCTATCGAACCACTTAAAGCAGTAGGGGCCATTGCAATTGCGGAATCTGTCAGCACTCACGTTATTGCAGCTTCAGGAATTTTAATGGGAGTAATTTGTCTGTGTATTGGTTTTTTTGGATGGATGGGCCGTGTCAGACAAATTATTCCTGAATCGGTTATAAGGGGAGTGCAGCTGGGTCTTGCATTGGTTTTCATTAAAAGTGCAATATCCGGATTCATCCTTCCGGATTTGACCTTTGCAGCTGTATCAGCTGGAATTGTGTGTATCTTTCTTCTCCTGAGAAGAGTTTTTAATATTCCGGATCTCTCTGCGATTTTTATTATTGTATCCGGGTTTATTATTGCATTTATTATTGCAGGATTCCCCTCCATAACTTTCTTTTCAGTTCCCATCCTGCAAATTCCATCAGCTGCTGATTTTTTAGATGCAACGGTACGTTTAATTCCTCCACAGTTGCCTCTTACCCTGACAAATGCCATTCTTGCCACATCCCTGCTTGTTCATGATTTATTTAAAAGAGATGAAAATCCGGATAAGATCTGTAAATCATTAGGCCTGATGAGCCTGTCTTCTTCATTATTTGGTGGTTTTCCAATGTGTCATGGTGCCGGAGGTCTGGCTGCTCATTACAGGTTTGGTGCAAGAGGAGGATTATCATTAATCCTGGGTGGAATTATCCTTCTGGTCATTGGAATAATTTGTACAGATTCAAACTTTTCAACTGCTATTCCTGTAGGAATGTTCGGGGTTCTTCTGGTCGTAGTTGCAATAGAACTTGCCAAACACGGGCTAAAAACTGATAAT
>JAQVIE010000088.1 GCA_028695895.1 Methanospirillum sp.
CCCTGCATTTTCCTGCGGCTTCTATAATATGTTCATCCATTAATAACTCCTGAAAAAAATAAATACAGTCCCCACCCCTAAAATTACAATTAACGGAAATAGCCCGGTTTTTTCAGTCGGAACAGGTATCGGCGGAGTTGGAAGGGGTGTTCTTTTCTGAGTCGGATATATCCCGTTTACATCTTCATGGTCAGCATTCTCCCATGATAATGTACTGTCAGAGTCTGCATCAGGGATGGAGGTAACACTTGTAATCAATGTTGGGATTGGTGTGTTTTCCCTGGTAGTGATGGTGGGTTCAGGTGTTGTTTTTACCATTGCCTGGGATGTCAGGCTGACATTGTCAATAAATCCTTCTGCTTTTCTTCCGTTCTGTCCTTCTCCTACAGAAGTCAGGAACAGATGGGTGAAATCCTCCAGCTTACCGGTTACCATAACAAAGTGACTGAACAACGGGGTGTTATCGCCAGGTTCAGTGACAGTCATGCTGACCCGCCTTTCAGCCGGATACCAGGTAAGCCTTATACGATACTCATCCCCATCTGTAAACCGCACAGTTTTTCCACCATAATTTCCTTTTCCTGGTATAGAAAATGTCTGTGAACGAAGGTTTTCCTTTGTGATAGATGTAAGGGCAAAGGCCTTTTCGCCATTCTGGTTATAGAGTTCAGCGATGATTACAGGCCCTTTCTGACTGTCATATCCATCTGTTCCCAAACCAAATCTGAATGAACTTTTTTCTTCGGTCAGGATTGGATAAACGTCAAACTCAAGGGTGAACGGACCTGTGAAAGGTTCTGGAAGGGGGTAATAAGCATAAGATCCTGTACCACCTGTTATCTGGTAATGATACCGCCCGGTTTTTTCATCAAAGTAAAATGATGACGGACTGTTAGTCTCCCATCCGGTTGCATTGGAAAAGTCTGTTGCATACAATGTGATGTCTGCGATGGCCCAGCACTGGAGGGTAATAATCAACAAAAGAATTATTAATGAAAATGAAAATCGGTGATCTGGCATTTTTGTGTGTCTATGGTATCGTATGCCAGGAATGAAAGGTTGCCGATTGCCTGGGAATCTTCATCCCATTGTCAGTTCGGCAATTCCACCCTGGAAGTTCATACTCTGAGCTGATTTCTGGTAAAAGAACCGCCCGGCACTATCTGGTCCAATCCCTGAAAACGTGAACTTCGGACTTTCAACATACTGGTATGGTTCTGAGTTAATGTACAATGTTTTGTATGGATCCCCTTTTGGAATGCTGATATTCATTGTGGATGCATAGCTGTCAAATCCACCTATGGAGAAGCTGTTAACCGGGCCGCGTGCCATTGTCTCTCCATTCTTAACAAGGGTTATGTCATTAAAATTAAATGCAGTAAACCTGTTTTTATCGGTGGATATAGTTCCATCTGTAGATCCAGAGCCATAAATCAGCTGGATCATGTCTCCAGGTTCAAAGTTATAGATCTTCCCGGCTATCTTCATGGAACTTGCTGGATCAGTTACCCTGAGCTTTACATATCCATCTGGAATCAGCGCCCCATTGATACTTCCAGCCAGGTATACATCCATGAGAGTTGGGGCTGTGACATTTATTCCAGTTTCCTGAGAGTATTTGTCAGTTCCATATGCATTAGTGACCCGAAGCGTGACATTATACTGGCCGGTATTCTGGAAGATGTGAACCGGATTCTTCTCAGATGACTGGGCCCCGTCGCCAAAAGACCATTCCCAGCTCTTTGGATTGCCTGTTGAAAGATCGGTAAACTGGACCGTCAGGGGTGCCTGGCCACTTGAAGGTTCGGCAAGGTATTTTGCAACCGGTGGTGACCCGATAGTGATAAAATCTCCAGCAGTCCGGCGGTTGGATCCATAAGCATTTGTCACAAGAAGGCTCACCGTGTAGGCTCCTGGTACAAAGTATGTATGAACCGGATTTTGCAATGTAGAAGTAGAACCGTCTCCAAAGGTCCAGAGATATTCAGAAACTTGTCCATAACTCAGATCATGGAATGTAACCGTCAGGGGTGGGTCTCCGACCCTGGGCTCTGCAGTAAAATCACTTATGGGTGGCTGAAATGGATTTGCGTCTTTAAGGTTTACCGGTATATTTGTTGGAAGCGGCGTTGGTGTTACTGGTAGCACCATCTCAACCGGGAGCGGAGTTGCAGATACAACTGGCGGAGGATCAAGTCGTGCCTTGTCAATCAGGATACTCTCTCCTTTGTCGGTGACATAATAAATCTCAACCAGCCGTGGAGCATCCGGTGCCGGGTAGTAAAACTGTATCCGCTCTCCTGATGACCATGGCCATGAACCTCCCATGAAGTTCATGTTTGTGTTTGGCTGGACATCTCCGTTCACTTTGATGATGAGCCTGTCTGATGAGAATGAATCCCCTTCAATATGCTGCATCACGATGGAGTCACCTTCCCCTTCAATACTAATGGTGGCCTGGGGTATCCGTTCAGGTATCGGATTCCACACTACCAGGATAACACCCAGAAGAAACAGCACAACCATAACCACTGTCATGACCATGATTGTCTGGATCTGTGTCATTGTGTGTTTTTTACTCATATTTCAAATCCAATCCGGGTTCTTCACATCTCTGCAACTTGTTATGACTGTTTATTAATGAACTATTCACTGATTTATAAATATTAAAAAGGGGTGGTGACTTCATAAGACTCAATTCCACCCCTGAAAGAAAACCCTGCCCTGTCCTGGATACTAAATAGTAATTTTCCTGTTGAGTCTGTACCCACATTATTTAGTGTCACCATCTGGCCCGGGCTTGCTACAATCGAAGGATTTCCATTTACCAGCCCTTTAAGACCGGGTTCACGGGTAATAATCCGGATGGTTATATCTGACGATGCAATCTGCTCATATTGGTTGATATTAATGTTTGTCAGCCACCCGGATTCAAATTCATGTTCATTTATCCAGATAGATACATTATCAAAGTTAAACTGGACGATCGCATTATCAATGATTGAGATGTACCCGGTTCCACCATCATTCAGGTCAATCCTGACAAGGTCACCTTTATTAAGGTAATGATCCCTTCCTCCAATACGAATGAGCATTCCCGGACCTTTGACCGTGAAGAATAACATTCCTCCTGCATCGACGTTTGCGGTACCAGGCCCTGAAAGGAGCACGTCTTGCCGATCAACAGGTAGTACGGTTATCTCTTTTACCGGAGAATCTGACAACTCACTTGAATCACAAAATTCCAGATCAAGGCTTGCTGTGTAGGTGCCAGGAAATGGATAGGTATGCTCAGGGTACCTCACATTTGATGTTATACCATCACCAAAGTCCCATGACCGGTTTAGAGCACATATCTGTGTCTGGTCAGCAAACTGAACAGTCAATGGCTGAATGCCTAAGGTTGGCCGGGCGTCAAACCTTATCAGAGTCCTATCTATCAAATCCTCGAACTGGATCTCCTGTACCTGTTCTTCATGTGGGTAATGAACCAGAACTTCTGATGTCATCACCGGTTCAGGAGTCGGCTCAGGTGTCGGAGTTGGTGTTGGTGTAGGGGTGGGCTCTGCAGGTGTTGAATAGATGAGATTCTCTCCCTCCCCTTTGGTATAAATAACTGCAATAGTTGCAGGTTTTTCATAACCGGAAGTATCAATTTTGAGGACTGTGCCCTGTCCCCACGGCCAGTTCATGCCCCCCATCATCATTATCTTACCTTTTGGTATTTCGGCGCCCCCAAGGTTAAATCTTATGTCCTGTTCCTGAAGATCAGGGCCGGATTCATAGTACAGGAATATATCTTCTCCAGACTGACTTGGTGTCATTACCACTTCAGGTGGACCTGACGGCATCAGCATGGGCATGACAAAAAATACCCCTGCAAGAATGATTGCAGCAATGGCTACAATTGCGACAATAATCAACCTGATATCAATTTCAATTTCACGCCCTTCAGGTTCTTCTGTTTCCTCAGATTCCTCTGATTCAGGCTTAGTTTCTTCTATACTCTCGTCCACTTCGGACAATACTTCCTCTTCCGGCTCATCCAGTTCCAGATCAAACTGGTCTGCCGTCCCCTCATCATTGAGAAGTTCGAGCATGTCCTCTTCTTCATTCATCATATACCTCCGTTCCGGATACCGGGGGCTCACATCCCACAAACAGGTCAGATATCTGTATGATACAATTATCCAATATATTATATAAAAGATAGTATTTGATTCTGAACTGCAATTCAGAGAAAAAAATGGTCATGGGCTTACCATGACTTATACATGTCTTACAAATTTGTTACAGTCACGAACCCTGATATCATTCAGATAATGAATTGCGGTCTCATTCTTTGGATTTATCTTTGTCGCTTCCTTGAAGAATTTTTTTGCCTCGCAAAAATCTTTCATCTGGTAAAGGGCAAATCCTTTTGCTGCAAATAAGTCATCAATGCATTCTTTTTCCATAATTTCAACTGGAATGTCCTTTACCAAATTTTCAACATCTGCCAGGACATCGTTTGCCCCTTTGTAATCACCAGCGTCAATAAAACTCTGTGCCTGTTCACAGATCTTCTCAATCATCTCAGAGCGTTCATTTTTCTCACGTTCTGGATGAATGGTCAGGGAAGGTACCTTTGCCAAATCTTTCTGGGGTGTTTTTGCTGCGTCTTTTTCCTTTTTCTGCTCATTTTTACTACCACCCTTTTGCGCGATATGACTGTAAATCCGTTCAATCTCTTTTGCATCGTCTTTATTGGTACAGGTCTCCTTTGCCTTGCTTAGTATTTCAAGTGCCTCTTCACCTTTGCCAATATTAAAAAGTGCAATGCTTTTTAGGAACAATGACCGGTAATCATCAGGTGACTGTATCAGCATCTCATCAAGACGAGTAATTGATTC
Source organism: Methanospirillum sp. (assembly GCA_028695895.1). Classification (GTDB taxonomy): domain Archaea; phylum Halobacteriota; class Methanomicrobia; order Methanomicrobiales; family Methanospirillaceae; genus Methanospirillum. The sequence goes on from JAQVIE010000088.1 coordinate 4,893, forward strand.
AAAGTATTTTCCCTGCTTAATTAGTGCCTTTATCTTTTGATGGTTCCCTGATGGCGATGTGGCAACCTCTGTGATGACATTTTCAGGTTCAGGAGCCTTTGTTAAAGAGTCTTTTTCCAGTTCAGTCTCTTTTTTTGTTTCTTCTTCTGGTTGCACTTCAGCAATATTTTGTTTAAATGAGATGGTTGTTTCTTTCTTTTCAATGTCAGCTTCTGGTTTTACAAGGACTGTAACCGGGGTGAAAGATGCACTAATATCAGTTATATGATATGATCCCTTTTCTGCAGTGATATCGGGTGCAGGTTCAGCTATGATCTCCTGCTCATTAATGGCCATGGGGGCAGAGTCAGGTCTGCCAACTTCAGTCATTCCGCCTATTCCATCCTGAATACCCATCTGAATTTCCTGTGCCTCACTTGTCTGGGATGGAACCTGGGAGGTCTGAGACGAGGCATAGTTTAACCTGTAGGGATTTGGCGCCTGGGCTGATTTAGGAGGTGCAGACGAGAATGAAGGGGATGAAGTCGGGGGTTTTTGTCCTGTACCGGTTCCTTCGGGCTTAGGAGCTGGTGCCTGGTTTTTCTTTGATTCAGGGGAAAGAGCAGCCGCTTCACCCTCCACACCTGGTAAAGTTGGTGAAGAGTAAGTAGCAAGGTGATTAAGCATCTCCTGGTACCGCAGATTATCTATTTCCCCTTTAGCAAACCGCATGAAAAGTGCCGAAAGCGGAGGGCTGTAGGAGTGTGCAGGGATATCTCTCGTTAACACCCTGATCTTCTCCTCAAATTCTTCTGTCTCTATCAATCCTTCTGCATATCTTTGATGAACTATCCTGAGCGGAGCGCTCTGCTGATAGTTACTGATATCATTGAGCAGACGGGAGATTATCTCCTTGTACTGTTCTATTGATATTTCCCCATTTGCATAGCGTTCAGATGCAATATTAAAAGAGGGCACCTGCTGAAATGAGACATTTTTTAAGAACCAGGAGTGAAATTCTTCATACTCTTTAGTCTCTATTTCTCCTCGTGCATACCGCACCTGA
>JAQVIE010000089.1 GCA_028695895.1 Methanospirillum sp.
GGTTATTTTTTGAAACCATTCACTTATCTTCTTCCATTCTGCTATTCCGGCATTAGTGATTTTATACATTTTTATCTCTTTGGATTCATATTTGGACATTTGAGCGATAATGTATCCCATTTCTTCTAATGCATCAAGATTAGAGTATAGACTACCATCATGAGCGTGTAATGCTCCCTTAATTTGTCGTGCAGTTACCCATTCTGGGGACATATCATTCAATGACCACAAAATCAATAACCGGATTAATGATACAACCTGTCCGTTGATTTCAGACGCATCCTTAATTATCTCAAAAAAATCATCTTTTCTCATTTTAATCTCACAAATCCCCACTTTATTTTTCGAGCAATTATTAGAATGCATTATGATATATGTTATATTATATAATATCCATGGTTACCATCAGTTTCTTGTGTGTCTCTACAGGAAGTGGAACATCAATATTGCCTGTTCTATAGCACCCTGAAATTAAAATTGAATACATATGGGAGTCTATTAATCCATTATCGGCTGGATTCACCACCTGAATAATAACGAATTTTGTTTTTTTCAGAAAAACCCGATATTTATCACTTATTCAGGTTATTCAATATGAAAAAAGAGAAAAATTTTAATCTGTCTGGCATTATACGAAGGTCAGTTATATCGCGTGGCAGATCAGCAGAAAAAAAAATAAAAATTAAATTTGATATATTGTGATGTATTTTTAAAAAATAATCTCTATTTGGAGGATTAAAAGTGAAGATGAAAAAATTAATATCCCGGTATTCTAATTTTACCTGATTTCTGTTTCTTAAACTTAAGAAACCCTATGATTTAGGCAGAAAAAAATAACTCATAATACCAGGTTTTTTTTAGTTGCCTAAATAGGAAATGTTGTGAGATCTCTTTATACAGGTAAGGGATATTCAATACATCAAACCGGGTTAGATATTTGGGATGTTTTTATTGAACAAAACATATACAAAAACTTTCTTATGCTTTTGGTACATAGATTTCGTACGCACTCAGGAGGTGTGATATGTACAAACGTGATGATGCAGTATCACCGGTTATCGGTGTTATCCTGATGGTGGCGATCACCGTTATTCTCGCTGCAGTGATTGCAGCATTTGTATTTGGTATGGCTGGTGGCGTAGACAAGACAAGAGTTGTCAGCGTTGTCGGTGAAAGAATAAGTGTAGATGAAATAAAAATTACAAATTATGGCGGTCAGGATGCTGTCCAATTATTAGATGGAACAGATGCTTTTAACGTTTCAATTAATGGTGTCATTGTTGAAGCTGACCGAGGCGAACTTACAAATATTGTTGGATCCATTGCATACTTTGAAGCAGAGGGTCCAGCTGGACAGGATGATGTGATTGTGACTGGTAATTTCCTGGATGGAAAACAGTCAGTTATATACTCATCAAAATTATAAAATTATTTTTTTGTTCTTATTTATCTTCATTGATATATCAACCGTAATCATCGACAAGCAAAATCTGATCGATTATGCTTGAACTAAAAAGATTACGGAATCAAAATTGTTGGTATATTCAACCGATTCCTAAACAAGACAATGTCTAACTCCTGATGCATTGTAGGCTGAAGTTGAGGTATATGATTTAGGAAAGAGTTCTGAGCTCCACTGAATAGTTATAAAATAATAGTTTTGCTTAAACTCATAGCAAATCAATTAATAATAATTATAAAAAAAAGATTTAGTAGTTTTCACACCAAACTTCAAAGTATGCCTGTGCATGATCACACACAGGACAGGGAGAAGGTGCAATCTCTTCTTCATGGACATATCCACAATTCCTGCACTTCCAGCTTATCTTTGAATCACGTTTGAATACCGTCCCATTCTCTACTGCTGCAAGAAGTTTTCTGAATCGTTTCTCATGAGATACTTCAGCTTTTGCTACATTACGAAATGTCCTGGCAATTTCAGGAAAACCTTCTTTGTCCGCAGTTTCTGCAAAATCCGGATATAGAGTATCCCATTCATGATTTTCTCCATCTGCTGCATCTTTCAGGTTTTCTGCAGTAGTTTTTATCATTCCTGATGGATAGGATGAAGTTATTTCCGCTTCTCCTCCTGGCAGTAGTTTGAAAAAAAGTTTTGCATGTTCTTTTTCATTATCTGCTGTTTCATTAAAGAATGCAGAGATCTGTTCGTATCCTTCTTTTTTTGCAACGCTTGCAAAATAATTATACCTCATCCTTGCCTGTGACTCTCCTGCAAATGCTGCAAGGAGGTTCTTTTCAGTCTGACTTCCTTTTAATTCCATGATAGGATGCCTCAATTCATAACTCTGATAGCTATGCCTTACTTAAATTGTCTGCTCTGGGTCAATAAATAGATGACAGATCAGAGATATGTCAATGCGTTAATATGGCCGATTATCCAGTCATTCTAATCTTTTTCATCATAAAAACAGATTATTTCATTCTTTTTTCTGCACCCTTTTTTCTAAACGTTTTTTCAGAACAGGATCTTTATTACAATCCATTATAAATTCAACCAGTCCAAGGAGTTTTTCATATGATTCGGTTGATAACCCATGTTCCATTATACATGCATCACGATCTGCAATGTCTTCATCAACCCCAAGTAGTTCAAGGAGATTTCTAAGCACTTCATGAGACTGCCTGGTTCTCTCTGCTATGTTTCTCCCTTTATCAGTCAGTGTAACTCCACCATATGGTTCGTAATTTACAAAACCCATCTCTTGCAGACGTTTGAATCCATCGGTTACTGTGGCAGGGGTTATCTGAAGTGCTGCTGCTATATCCCTGGATTGAGCATATCCTTTTTCCTGTGATATTTCATGGATCACCTCAAGGAGATCCTCATTTCTTCTTGTAACTTTCTCTTCAGTCATAATTCATTAATATGGAAATGATTATTCATATGTGTAACAAGCAGGTAAACATTATATTTCTACCACCATAAAATCATCAGAATTGCATTATGTTATTAAACATAGGACAAGCTGCTTCAAATCTTTGTGATGATTACATATGAATCAGCAACGATAAATATTATTCAAAAAAGGTATATAATGCCATAATATTAAAATATTTGTACAAAAATTAGATTTTATTATATTCATGGCTGTCAGGTGTTGAATAAAATACAAATTTCACCAGCTCTGTGCATACAAAAAATACAACAACCAGACCAAGTATAATGCAAAGATGTGAAGCGGAAGGAGGATAAAAATGGAAAAGGGCTTTTCCTATAACAGTATACGGAAGCAGGACAGTTGCAAGAAAAGCAACAGAGGAAAGAAGAAGAACATATCCTGAAGGTCGTGTTCCCTTAAAAAAAGGCAATTTAGTCCTTATCGAAAAGAGGAATACCAGTTCAATCAGGATACTTCCGATAAACCAGTTTGTCTGAAGAATTCTCTCTCCTTCATACATGAACAGAACAAAAAACATAAGATCAAATATGGTTACAATCACTCCAAAGAGGGTTGCAGTAAGAACAATATCACGGAATTCATATTTTCCAGGTTTGTTTATCTCATTTTCATCCACACTATCTGTAGCGATGGAGATCATGGGAGAGTCAGACAGAAGGTTTACCAATAATATCTGGATCGGAAGCATTGGAAGAAATGGAATGAACATAGAGCCTATTGCAATTGCATAAAAATGACCAAAATTGGAAGCCAGGGTTGCTTTCAGATACTTGATACTATTTGCAAAAACACTTCTTCCACTCTCGATTCCGTCAATTATCACTTCCAGGTTCTTTTGAAGTAGTATGATGTCTGCAGCTTCCCTTGCGATATCTGCTGCACTTTCAACTACCATTGAAACACCTGCAAGTTTCAAAGCCGGTGCATCATTGATACCCTCTCCTAAAAAACCGACAACAAATGTTCTTTGAAGGATATCCACTATTTCATATTTCTGTTCAGGAGTAACTCGGGCAATAACGGCATATCTTCTGACAGCTTCTGCCCGTTCTTTTTCCGACAGATTCTGTAAAGCAGAACCGGTAATAACCAGACCAGGATCATTTATAAGCCCAATTTGAACCCCGACCGCTCCTGCAACCTCCGGGCTGTCTCCAGTAATGATTTTTACTGAAATACCCAGCTTTTTTGCTTTTTCAACCGCATGAAACGTGGAGGGTTTGACAGGATCAGTAAAGGCGATTGCACCCAGAAATTCAAGACCCTGTTCATCTTCAGGAGAAATACTTACTTTATCCTTTGAGAATACCCGTTTTGCAAAGGCGATTGTCCGTTCTCCTCTTTTACCCTTATCATTGATCCATTGCTCAACCCCGGTCCTGTCAATGTCGGAAAGAGAAGACAGAGCAATGATTATCTCTGGTGCACCACGAACAATTAGGATGGTTTTTGAACTATCCCTGACAAGAACAGCATTTCTCCGCCTCATTGGATCAAAAGGCAGTTCCATAAGCCGGTGAAGGTTATCCTCCGACAAAATCTGCTGTTTTATAACTTCATTTTCTATTGCAATATCAAAAGGCTCGACCTTTTCCACCGTTTCAGCAATGGTAAGAGCAGCATATGACAGGAGATCCTGGTGAAAATTAGGGGAATAATCAGTCACATTAAGAGAGTTTTCGGTCAGGGTCCCGGTCTTGTCGGAACATAATATCTCTATACCCCCAAAATCCTCAATGGCAGTGAGTCGTTTTACAATTACCTTCTGTTTTGCAAGCTTCTGGGCACCCCTGGAAAGAGAGACCGTGGTTACTACAGGAAGAGCTTCTGGGACCACGCTTACCACGAGAGCTATACAAAAAACTATTAGTTCAAAAATATCGGCATTATCACCTTTTATTATCAGGTTTGCAAGGAAGAGTAAAACCAGAGTAACAAGGACCATCTGAAGGATAAATTTACTTAACCGGCTGATCCCTTTGGAATATTCACTTTCTTTTGTCGTCTCCACGGTCAGCTTTGCTATCCTGCCCATGGTAGTGCAGGGGCCGGTCTCAAGAACAAGAGCAGTTGCTTCTCCCTCAACAACCGATGTACCACTGAAGAGAAGATTATGGCTTTCATATATATTTTCAGGCGGGAGACTAAGGGTCTCTCCATATTTTAAGACAGGAATGGATTCACCAGTCAGAGTCGTCTCATTTACTATGAGGTGGTTTGTGTTTATCACCCGGAGATCTGCAGGAATGATATCCCCGGTTGCAAGATTGATAATATCTCCCCTGACAAGATACCGTGATTCGATTTTTTGCCATACATTATTCCTTTTTACACTGCTCCGAAGGCTGATGTACTGCTCTAATGCCCTGATCGATCGTTCGGATTTATGTTCCTGGTAAAAACCCAGACCTGCATTGATACATACAAAACCGACAATTATTGCTGCATCAATATGTTCACCGATTGCATATACTATGACAGCAGCGACCATTAACAGATAAATAAAAGGAGATTTGAACTGTCTGATTGCAATTTCCCACCATTTTATCCGGATAGTAATAATTTCGTTCAAACCATCTCTTTGGAGAATAGTTCTGGCATTATCCTGGGACATACCCTCTGTCAATGAGGTTTGAAATTTCTCCTGAAGTTGCTCTAAGGAGAGTGATGCATTAGTGAAAATGTCCTGTTTAATATCCATGGTTTGTCCCTATGTGGTGATGCCTTTTTTAATGGAAATGATTTTACAGAGTGAAAAAGATGAATATGTCTCTTCAGGTATATCTATACAAAGGCTAAAGTCCTGATTTTTCCGGCATTTGCTTATTCTTTCATAAGCACCGAATTTATAAAAATTATACGCAGTTACCTTTGTGACAGGCCTTCCGGAAAAAGAAAAGAAAAGAAAAAACAGGGCAGTATTATGCACGTCAGAGAATTACAACAGGATATTCCATACTTTTTAAAAGCCCTATGAACTCTCTGGTGTAACAAGCCAGGTTGTACTGTTTGAAT
>JAQVIE010000090.1 GCA_028695895.1 Methanospirillum sp.
TTCTGATCATATGAGCATTGTCAGTCCTGCCGTACAGATCAGACGATCCTTCCATTATTTTGTATTGTTTGCGGCATGGCTGGGCACACATCCCCCGGTTTCCACTCCTTCCCCCGACAAGTGAAGATAACAGGCAACGGCCGGAATATGCATAACAGAGTGCCCCATGTGCAAAAACTTCAAGATCAACGGGATAACCTGAAAGTGCATCAGCAATCTCCTTTATCTCTTCTCCATTAAGTTCCCTTGCAAGAACTATTCTGCTGCACCTGTTCTTCGCTGCATATAAAGCACCTGGAATGTTGTGAATTCCCATCTGAGTGGAGGCATGCAGGACAAGGTCTGGAATATTCTGTCTGGCACAGGATAAAAGTCCGGTATCCTGAACAAGAACGGCATCCACACCGATTGAAAACAGAAAGAGAAGATAACAAAGGGCCTCTTTCATCTCCCGTTCAGTAACCAGGGTATTTACTGTAACATATACCTGGACACCCCGGAGGTGGGCATACCTTACCGCCTGCTTTAATTCTTCATCAGAGAAGTTGGCAGCAAACTGACGTGCACCAAACTGCTTTCCACCAAGATAGACAGCATCTGCACCTGCAGCACAGGCGGCGAAAAAAGCATCAGGAGATCCTGCCGGGGCAAGAAGAATAGGGAGAGAAGACATGTGAGAACGTTCCATGTGCAAAAAATTATGGCTCCTGTCTGCAGTCAGGTACAATTTTTCTCTGCTCAAGGAAGGCATCCATTAGTACCAGGGCCATCATCGCTTCAGCCACTGGAACAATCCGAACCGCAATACATGGATCATGCCTTCCCTTTACTGAAATGATTCTGTCCATGCCATTTATATCAACAGTATGCTGTTGACTTCTTATAGAAGGGGTTGGTTTAATGCTTAACCTGACCAGGATATCCTGGCCTGATGATATACCACCAAGTATACCTCCTGCATTATTTGAGAGGTATCCATGATCCGTCATCTGGTCATTATGCTCTGAACCTTTCATGGACGAAGCCTGAACACCTGATCCAATCTCCACTGCTTTTACCCCTCCGATACCCATCATGGCAAAGGCTATCATTGCATCAAGTTTTCCAAACACCGGGTCACCAAGTCCGTGAGGACATCCTGAAACCACAAGACTGACTACCCCTCCGACCGAATCTCCACCGTCCCTTGCTTCACGAATGGCTTTTTCAATTCCTTCCTGTGTTTTTTCCCCATGAACGGAGGTGAGAGTGCCATTGATAAATATGCCTTTTTTTTCAAGATAACATCTGGCAACAGCACCTGCTGCAACACGGGCCGCAGTCTCCCGTCCAGAACTCCTGCCCCCGCCCCGGTGATCCCTGATTCCATATTTTTGATAATATCCCCTGTCCGCATGACCAGGCCTGAAAACCTCTTTTAGCTCATCATAATCAGTGGATATCATCGATGTATTTTGAATAAGCAGGCAGACAGGAGTGCCAAGGGTTTTTCCTTCAAACACTCCGGAGAGGATCTGAACTGTGTCTGCTTCTTTTCTCGGTGTAACAAGGTCACTCTGACCAGGTCTTCTTTTATCAAGAAATACCTGTATATCCTCTTCAGAAATCTTAAATCCAGGCGGGCAGCCATCGATTACGACACCTGTTGCTGCTCCATGGCTCTCACCAAAAGTAGTTACACGAAAATTCCGGCCAAATGTGTTCATGCAAACATCTCTCTAATTCGCAGAACCGGGGTATCGATCCCAGTAAGGATACGAAACTGCTCGGCCAGCTGATGAATAAACATCTCTGTTCCAGGAATTACAAAACATCCTGCAGCAAGAGCAGCCTGAAGAAGAGGTGTGTCCCTTGGTGTATATACAAGGTCAAACACCTTCATCCCAGGTTTTAAGGAAGATATAGGAACAGGAGTATTTGGATCTGAACCCATCCCCACTGGTGTTGCATTAATTAAAAGGTCTGGACGGTACTTCCCTATGTCATTAATTGCCCCGGTCTCAGCTCCGGTCTTTCTGGCAAGGTTTTTTGCCCGGTCAGGAGTTCTGTTTAAGATTACCGGGGTAAAGCCACGCATTGAAACGGCATATACAGCTGCGGCTGCAGCACCACCTGCACCAAGAATGACAGCTACATCTCCTTCTGCTCCTTCAAGCGGACGATAGATGCCTTTCCAGTCAGTATTAAAACCAAATTTCCTGTCATCCTGGATGAGGACAGTATTTACCGCACCTATGGACTGTGCATCATGCTTTACCTCATCAAGGAAAGGGATTACCGTCTCTTTATGCGGGATTGTAACCGAGAGACCCCGGACCCCGGTTCCTGGCAGGGATGCAAAAAATTCTTTGGGATTTTTATGTTCAAACCAGGTATAATGTGCAGGCATCGCATAATCTGCAAAAAGGCGATTGTAGATGACGGGACTTTTGCTATGCATGCAGGGATAACCTAAAATCCCATATAAAAAGATGTCATGAACTCCGGATAGTTTTTTTAGAAGCATCTTTTCACCCTGGGGGATATCAGTCTTCATCACGGATGACAAAAGTCCGATCCGTTTTTCCTTATTAAAGATGCCGTTTTTTAGGATGTTAAGAATAAGGGATGCAGCTTCCTCTGAAGTTGTTGTGCTTGTATCAATTACAATATCTGCAGCACTCCGGTATAATGGCATCCGCTCATTCAGAACCTGTTTTATCTCATCCCTGGGGGAAAGTCCGGTAAGGGAAGGACGGTTTGTCTTATGAATTCTCTTGTAAATCACTTCAGGGCTTGAATTCAGAAATACAATAATACTGTTCATTCTGAGTAGCCTGACATTATCCAGATGGATAACAGCTCCTCCACCTGTACTTACTATACCGGCACCTGAAGGAATTCGTGCAATTACATGCTGTTCCAACTCACGAAAGCCTGCTTCACCTTCTGCTTCAAATATCTGCGGGATCTTTTTTCCAGCCGCTTCCTCGATAAGCTGGTCAGTATCAAGAAAGTTTTGCCCGGTAAGACGGGAAAGAGCCATTCCAACACTGCTTTTCCCACTTCCCCTATATCCGATCAGCACAATACGGCGTTTTGCCATATCCGTTTTAATTCCTCCCAAAATCCTGGATAAGATTTAGTAACACATCCTGCATCAAGGATTGTGACATCCCCTACAAGACACCCAAGTATTGCAAAACTCATCGCAGTCCGGTGATCATTCTCCGGGTGAATGATTCCTCCATGCAGAGGGGCAGGATGAATTATAATTGCATCCTCTTCTGTTTCCACAACTCCTCCAAGATTTGCAAGTCCGTTTGCAATCGCAGCAATCCTGTCACTCTCTTTCATCCTCAGATGATGCACTCCTGTAATCTTTGTAGGCAATTCTGATGCTGCAGCAACCATGCAGACAGTCTGTACAATATCAGGACAATCGGCCATATTGATATTTAATCCCATGAGAGGGCTTTTAAGGTCACGTGTAAGGGTTATTGAATCTTTATCACTGGAGACAGAACATCCCATCTTTTCAAGGATTTCTAAAAATCTTCTGTCTCCCTGTGCTGATTTTGGATTCAGCCCGGTGACGGTTACAGTTCCTCCACATATCGCTGCAAGGGCAAACCAGTACGATGATGAGGAAAAATCCCCTTCGATAACATAGGTCCCTGGTTTGTACTTTTTCATGGAAGAGACTGAAAAGACAGGCTTGCCATGTTTTTCTTCACTGATTACTACTTCAGCGCCAAATGCTTGCATACTGTCTATCGTCATCATGATATAGGGCAGAGAAACAAGGTCTCCTGTAAGAAAAATATGCACATCATTCTCTGCATATGGGGCTGCTATAAGGAGAGAGGAGATAAACTGGCTTGAGATACTCCCATCTATAATAATATCCCCCCCGGTGAATTCACCATCAATCCTCACAGGAGGATAACCGGGATTGACAGGACATGTAATCCTTCCGCCAGCTGCATTCAAAGTGTCAACAAGAGGTCCAAGTGGCCGTTCTTTCATCCTTGCACTACCAGTCAGGGTCACAGGTCCGTCTGCCAGGAGGGATACTGCAGTAAGGAGCCGCATTGAGGTTCCCGAGTCCTGTATGTCCACCTCTCCTGCTGGTTCATAAAGCCTGCCTCCCTGTCCCTGCACCTTGATATTATCCATGCACCAGTCAAGCCTGATTCCCATCTGCATCAGAGCTCGTGCAGTCATTCTTGTATCATCCGCATCCAGCTGTCCGATAATCTCAGACTCGCCATTTGCCAGTGCTGCGATAATAAGAGCCCGGTGCGTATAACTTTTTGAGGCAGGTGATGCAATTGTAAAACAAACCGGACCAGACTTCCCGATATTCATCTGCATGGATTATCTCCGGTAAGATGGTAACATCCCAGGTGTTTTACCCGGGTGATGGCACAGATGCGATCAACAGCCTCTTTCCAGGCTCCTTCGCATTGTAGATCAATAAAGAAGACATAATTGCCCATGCATCTCTTCGAGGGCCTGGACTCAATTCTTGTAAGATTAACACCAGTCTCCTTAAAGGGACTAAGGAGATCGTACAAAAGACCTGCACGGTTTTCACCAGGATCAACAATGATACTGCATTTTTCAGGATTGTTCTCCATAGATGGTTCTTTTCTAATTACAATGAACCTCGTGATATTATCCTGATTGTTTTCTATGTTCCTTTTGAGAACCGGAATCCCCGAACTATCTGCCAGGGTCTGCGAAAGAATAGCAGCAGAACCCGGCCGCTTTTTCTGGGCAAGCGCACTTGCCGCATTGCTCTCGGTATGGATAACAGGAAAGCCGAGTTCATCAATATATTTACTGCATTGATCATGACTTTGAGGATGAGCGAAAATTACAGAAATCCTGTCCAGAGAAGAGTCAGATGCCAGCATATGATGGATCTTCAGATAACGTTCTTCGGAGATGAATACAGAATACTGCATAAGCCCATCCATTGTTGCGATAACGCATCCTGCTTCACTGTTTTCAAGAGGGACAAGTCCTGGGATTCCGGTCATAAGCACCTTTGAAAAGACCCTGCCTATCGTTGGAACAAGATTGATTTCAGTATCTATCATTAGTGCAAGATCATGTGAGAAGGTTCCTTCAGGGCCAAGAGTTATCAGTGTCACCCGTTCACCATCGCCTGAATTAAAAAGTCAGTCTCCTTTTCTGCCTGATTGCAAAATGAGCCATACCATTCACGGGATGCAAGGAATTCTTCGGTGAATGCATCATTATCTCCGTTTTTAATCATGCTTAATGTCTCAAGAAAAGCCTGCTGGCACTTTTCAAGTACATCAGGCACCTGTGGATTCATACAGAGAATATCTGCGTAAAGTTCAGGGTTTTGTGCAAGCAGCCTTCCGGCTATTCCTGTCTCGATACGGTAAACAGGACTCATGAATGATTCGGTATCAGCAGGGGATATTCCAAGCCTTCTCATGGTTCCGGCCAGAAGTATAGCTTTAAAATGAGTCAGACCCTGGATTACCGCCATCATCCGGTCATGCTCTGCAGGAGTTGTTATAGTAACTCTGGCGCCCTGGTTTTCAAATATTTTAACAAAAAACCGGAGATCTTCCTCATGACAACGGGCAGGAGTTGCAACTATGGTCTGTCCCCTTATTGTCTGAACGGTAGGACCAAACATCGGATGAAGCCCGATAACCCTTGCCTTTGATGTAAGCATAGCTTTTACCTGGGAAATCTTCAGGGATGTAAAGTCTGCCAACACCTGATGCTCTCTAAGAAGCGGGGCAATTTCATGAATGACTGAGATAGTATCCCTGATTGGGACAGATAAGATAATGACATCAGAAATACGGGCAGCATCCTCCCTGGTCATT
>JAQVIE010000091.1 GCA_028695895.1 Methanospirillum sp.
AATTACGATTTCCATACCGTTCCTCAAGGATAAACAGCAGTTTTTTTGCAACATTTATTGTCCGGTAAAGTTGGGCAAGTCTGCGAATTTTTTCCTCAGGATAACCGGCGCGCAATCCCTGTGTGATTATTTCTTCAATTGACCTGACTTTATCCAAAGTATTGATAATATAAGGGGCACAGCGTTTTGGAGTGACAGGTTTCATGATATAATCTTCAATACAATGGGAAAACAGTTCTGCCTCCCGGTAGGTCAGGTTTTTCCCAGTCTGCATGATGACAGGAATATCCTTTATTTCATCATTTTGTTTCAGCCTTGTGAGTGTTTCCCACCCATCCATCGGCTCCATCATCATATCCAGAAGAATAAGATCAGGACGATACTGGGTACTCAGAAGATCCAGGCACTCTTGGCCGCCAAGAACTCCTTCAGTTTTAAACCCGTAGTTATTGAGCCCAATAACAAATAACTCATTTAAAGCAGGTTCATCATCTACGATCAGTACATTAGGAGGCATGTGAGTAACTTAACAAAACTTGTTTGCTATCCAGTGCTTTAAATGATACCTAATATTGATCAAAGAAAATTGACAATGAATTTGAAAAGACACTGCACCACGGTTCCAATTGGCTGGTGCATATCCATAAACATGAAAACAAAATTGTTACGGTTTACAGTTCCGGAAACCGGAGAGTTTTTGCTTAATTTTTCCCAATTAATCTTTTAAATTAAGATGTTCGATTGTTTTACTATTATTTTAAACTCTAAATATATCTTATGTTCATTTAAACCAATCTATTTCAAAAAATATATATTTATTTATAAATAATTTATGCAGCCCAGATGCAATGTGATGCTGCAGAGTCTACAACTCATGGAACCATACTTATGACAGTAATTGTGGTTATTGCCTGTATTATCCTACTGGCTTTTCTTTTAGGGTTTTTTAACTTTTTTAAAAATAACGATTCACTCGCACCTCCCCACATTAAAATTATCGGGGTTAACCATGGAACAAAATATGAAAGCCAGGTGATAATTCGATCCTATTCATCTGAAGAACTTGAAAATGATTTACTTATGGCTAAAATTTTTGTAAATGATGAGGAATTACTGGCTTGCATATACACTCTTAATGGCCATAATTTCATTCCCACCAGGCATTACGGGGTGAAATTCATCGGTGGATCAGGATGCCGTGGATTATACTTCTCACCACGGGAGACTATCATAATCGATCTGAAAAACGGATATATCAGGCCTGGAGATAAAGTCACTATATTTATATACCAAAAATATGATGGAGAAATATACTTACCTTTGCCAGGTAACCTCCTTAACAGAAAATATATGGAACGGTATTTAAATGAGTTTGTTTATAAGGATATAAAAGGGTACAGGCTGTATTCAGAGCACCATTTCAATGCGTAAACAAAGAAGCTTTTCTTAATGTGTCTTGCAAAATTTTGTTTTTATCACAAGAAAAAATTAGGTTATCATTTTAAAAATATACGGAAAAAGGATTTATTCTTTTTGTGTTTGATGTAATACCTTTTCCTGGATCCTGTGAAAATCACTGATGAGTTCATCCAGGACAGAAAGTACAGCTGGCATTATTGCAATGGCACCTGTGACAGAGAACAATACTGCAATCACCGTAGTCAGGCCAAAATTGCTGATCATGTTAAAGTTAGAAAGCATCAAAGCGGAAAATCCGAAGAAAGTGGCAAACCCGGATACCGTAATGGCTGATCCAATCTTTCTGACACTCTCCCTGATTGCATCCAATGTACTTGCAGCAGTCTCCCTTTCTTCAAGATACCGTTCCATGATAAGGATAGTATACTCAGCTGCTACTCCTATCGTCATAGAACCAAGACATGCCGTCATTGGAGTATAATCGATATTTAAGATGAGCATGGCAACCGCATTCCAGCCTACAACACAGATAATTGGAACGATTGGAGTGATAGCATGAATTTTTCTATAAATAAGGGCTAAAAATACCACAATCAGGACAAAACCCAGCAATGTCATCTCTTCTTTACTTTTGGCAATATCAGAGATCAATGTGGTAAAGAGATCAAAACTTCCAGTTATTGATGCCTTTATTCCTGGAGGCGGAGTTATTAAAACCAGATCATTGTTCATCTGCGTCTTAAGTTCGTCCTGCTGAGGCATTTCCAACCGTTTGATTGAAAAATCAATAAGAGTCTCAGTTCTCCCGTTTAGATATTCATCCCTGACTCCCTCTGGTATCATGGAGATTACCTGATCTATTTCAAACTGGGTCTGTGGTATCGTTCCATCATTATATAATTTTATATAATCTACAATGCTGGAAGATCCGGTAATTTCCATGTACATTTTCTGCTCGTTCTGTTGAAATGTCTCTATCCATTGCAATACATCAGGGGAGAGAACATTATTGCCTGTTACCATCACAGGAACAGGTGTTGTGGATCCAATTGTCCTGCTTACCTTATCCAAAGAGACCTTTGCAGGCATGTCAGATGGAACAAAAGTCCGTTCATTTGTTGAAATCGGGATCGATGGATCAACCTGAAGACCAATAAATGCAAATAGAACAACTACCATCAGGATTGGCACAGGATTTTTTGCAATAGCAACAGCAGTTTTTGAAAGGAACAAATCAGTCCGGGTCGGTTTTTCTTCTCCTATTTTGCCTTTTGGTTTGTACTTGATTAAAACCGCTAACAGGGGAATTCCGATAAGAGAAGTAAAGTAGCATGTTGCAACTCCGATGATTGCAACAAGTCCGAATGATCTGATCATCGGAACAGGAGAGATGAACATAGCGAAAAATCCCATTGTTGTTGCGAGCATTGCAAAAAACACTGCCGGACCGGTTCTTGTAATAGTAACCCTGACTGCGTCTGCAAGGGATCCTTTACGGGCCTCTTCCTCCAACCTGGCATGAAACTGAATTGCATAATCAATACCAAGTCCTATTAGAACCGGGAATGCAGCAATTACTGCGGTGTTGATACTTACTCCAAAGAGGCCCATCATTCCAAAAGTAAAGATCAGACCAATAGCCACTATCAGAACAGGGATAAACCTGTAACTGACGTGTCCGAAAAGGAACCCCAGAACGGCGATCATAAGAATCAAAGCTCCAATGATCAGAGTTCCCATTGATTTAGTGAGCTCTTCTCCCATCTCCTGTTGGAAAACAGGATTTCCGGTTAATGTTACTGTTACACCCGGAGGTGGATGAGAACTATTTAGATATGAGCGCACATTGTTCATCACGCTTTTTTGTTTCTTATCAGTCATCCCAACATCAAGCTTGACCATCATCATGGTCAGAAGGTGGGAAGGAATATATCTGTCTAATATTTCCGATGGAATATTCTCTTTTAATATCTTGATTTCTCCGGATGAACGTGGTATTACTCCGTCATTTGCCTGTTTTACAAGGTCAGCTATACTTGAAACAGAAGTGATATATTGCAAATTATTAAGTCCCGGAGTTATTTCATCTATATATGCTATGATTTCAGGACTTAGAGAATCATTACTTTCAATAAGAATTACAAGGGTGTCATGACTGAAAGTATCCTCATAATGTGAAAACGTAATTCCTTTTGGTGTGCTCTTATCCAGGTATGTTTCACTTCCTGTCTGCATATTAAGCATTGTCATTCCCACAAGAGAAGCAAGGAAAGTGAGAAAAAGAACTCCCAGAACCAGTTTTGGCCGGTTCACTATGAGAGATGAAATGCCTTCAAAAATGGAACGCATGGTGGTTCTCCACTATGTCCTTATGCAGACGCAGATTTTCTGTGAGTGGTATGGTACCTGTAGGCACCTCCAATAATTGCTATCAGTATGAGGGCAATGAGGATTGGATTTGAAAGTAATGCTGCCAGTCCATCCGGCTTTTTAGCTATTACCTGCACCTTTATCGTATCAGATATCTGGCTGTTATCAAGAGCATCGCGATACCTTATCTCTGAATCAAGTCCATAGATTTTTTCGATTGCATCTGAAGTGGTTGTCATCTTGAATTTAGCAATTGCTGTCTCACCAGGTTTGACATCTCCAATATAGGCAAGATCATCATCACTTGAAAATGGATCAACCGCACTGATACGAGCCTCAGAGCTGTAAGCTGTCGTTCCTCCATCATTCCGATATTCTACCTCAATTACCTGTTTACTTCCAATGGTTACCTTTGGTGGTTCATTTACCATGGTGAACTTAATCTTTCCACCGACCGGAATTCCGATTTTTTCTGTCGGTGTCTCCATGTCTTCACCATCTTCATTCTGATAAGAGACCAGTACTTCAAGAGGGTATTCCTGGGGTTCTGCATCCCTGGTTACTGATACCTTGAACTTTGCAGTAAATTCCTGTCCGGGTTCAAAGTCGCCGATATAAACTGTACTGTCAACAGGAACAACCGGAGAGTTACCAAACTGGGCTAATTTGGCTATTGCTTTCTTTCCAGTGTCAGCACCACTGTTTTTTAATACAATAGAGACAAATCCTTCGCCGCCTGCATTAATATTTTCAGGAGTAACTTTTCCAACATCCAGATTTATCGCAGATTTAACAATAAACGGAACATTTAAATTGATTTTTCGGTTATTATACCTGTTAACAACACTGTCTGTTCCAACCTGCTCTGCTGCAGCAAGATAAGTATATTCAACCTGAACCGGCAGGTTGTATGTTCCGGCATGACCATCATCTTTCACCCTTACCTGGAATTTTACAGGTTTTGTCTCAGAACCTTCAATATCCCCTACCATCTGGGTATCAGATTTTATCAGGATCGGTGCTCCATCAGGAAGAAGTGTCACCCTTACCATCTTGGCAGTAGAAGGAATATCATCCCGGTCAACAATCCCGGACTGGACCATTTTCATATAATTCAGTCCACTGTTTTCGATAAGGACAGGAAGTTCAATAGTAGTGCCAGGAGTGAACTCATTTATTCCAGAGATTACTGCAGATAAATTTGGTTCTCCGGAAAGATACTTTGTTCCGGCCATTGCAGGTGATATGCATAATGCTACCAGACATAAACATATTAGCATTATACAAGATACCCGTGGGAAAAGCAGAAAATTATTTTTCTTAATTTTCGGATTCAGTAGTTTTGTCATTTTTGTTACACCTGAGTTTGATCTACTTGCGTATAAGTTCGTGGTTTAAAATAATATATAAATGTTCTGTCTATATGTTACAAATACCGGTTTCATTTATTTGTGATGTATATGAGTGACCTATTTGTATTACAAATACCCATCATTCTGTATGCATCGGTTGGCTGATGAACTGGCCCAGATCAAGGAACTTCTCAGAAATCACCCACAAGGGATGAGTGTAACCGAGATAGCGTCAGCTCTGGGCCGGAACAAACATTCAACCGGGCGTTACCTGGATATTCTTCATGCAGCAGGACATGTGGACCTAAGAATTTTTGGAATGGCAAAAGTCTTCACCCTGTCATCCAGAGTTCCCCTCTCAGCCCTTCTCTCCTACACAACTGATCTGGTCCTGGTTCTTGACAGTGATATGAGGATTATCCAGGGAAATGATCCATTTTTTAACATGCTTGAAACCCAGGGTAAAGATATCCTGCAAAAAAGAATTGAACAAATTTCTTCTCCAAACCCGGCCAATGATGTATTCTTAAAGAACCTGTCTGAAATTATTTCATTAAAAAAAGAAACGTTTGAGTTAATGCGTGAAGGCCCGGTTCCGCGTTTCTTCCGAGGTAAAGTAATTCCAACCGTATTTGATGACGGCAGTTCTGCAGATACCATTATTCTTGAAGATGTATCTTTAGAGAAAGAAGCACTCAAAGCCCTTCAGGAGA